>PJQJ01000026.1:8922-25057 GCA_002861585.1 Candidatus Saccharimonadota bacterium
CGAACAACAGGATTCGAGAGCTATTGATGCTGAGGTGGCCGAGGAGCTACGTAGGCAAGCTCGCGAGAAGCTTCATCGTCAGCAGACCGAACTAAGTGATCAGTATCTTACAATGGCTGAAGAACAACGGGCTGCAATGACTCATCAGTTCTGGCTTATTCGTGATCAGTTTCCAGAACTCTACACCGCGCGAATTCAGCATGAACAGGCATTGCAACGGTACCAGGACGTACTGCAGGAGCTAAGGGTACTGGATCAATCACAACTTAACAGGATTATCGAAGCAACCACTGCCGCCGAACAACAGCAGAGGGAGTGGTGCACTAATGTGGAAGCAGCCGGAGTGGTCAGCGTCCTGAAGCGGCTAATAAAGCAGCAGTAGTGTAAGCTGCTTTACTGTACATTCTGATTGATGAGGGTATAATATCTAAATCAATAATCTGGAAGAGTGGATATCATGGCAGAACGACCAAAACCGACCGTAGAAAGACTAACTGCTGGGCGAAAACGATTCGTTCGGGCATGTGGTAAACTTGCGCTAGTTAGCGCAGTGCTCTCTGGGTGTGGTGCAGATGATGATTTTCAACCCCGCCGACCGCTAGACCTGCGACCGACGATTACGGCAACACCATCACCAAGCCCGACGAAAGAAGAGATGCCAACGCCAACCCCTAGTCCGGTAGAGTCCGAGACCTCAGCAAGTCCATTCGAAGAAGCCCCTGAAGATGAACAGTCAATTGATGAGAATGATGACGAGAGTTACCAAAGCGTCACTGATTGCTCAGGGTCCGAACTAGTCGAAGGAGGAGTGCCATGGCGATCGGTTGTTGTAGATGGTCGTTGTTCGGAAGTTCCGGAAGAGCCTGTAGCGTTATATGCTCAACCATTTGCACGGGCGGAACTTATTGTTGGACGAGTTGCGACTGGCACGGTGCTCCCGTTTGAATGTCGAATGATCGATAATCCTACGACCGAAGAACAAGAAACAGAGAGCGTATCAAACGCCGAAACGACGTCTAGTATATGGGTCCGGGTTAATACTGCGAATGTCGATGTTGAGGATCGAGTTGGCGGTATGGACGTGATGTATATCCCTGGTGTTGACGTACAGGGAGCAGAACTTGTCTTCAGTTGTTCTTGATATGTAAGAAATCTAACAGTTCTTATGCTTTATAGTTGTTAGGCTTTAGAAAACTAGGGGAGGTCGTCAGTTGTGAAGATTACAAAACTAGTGCACTCATGTTTACTCGTTGAAATGCCCGAAAGAACAGCCCTGTTTGATCCTGGCGTTATGAGCGAGGGGATGGTTAACGTCGATTCGCTGCAATATCTTGATGATATTATTATCACCCATGAACATGCTGATCATATCAGTATGGATCTTATGAAAAGGCTAGTACAGAAATTTCCTGACGTTCGGGTGACTGCACCAACTTCATTTGAAACTGAGCTCGAACAAAACGGCATTACTATCAAACAGGGGGTAGAGGGGATCGAGTTATTCGAAGCGCCTCACGAAAAGGTTGAGCCAATGTTCCCGCACCCAGATAATATTGGCGTGCATTACCTTGACCTGTTGACCCATCCTGGGGATAGCCATCATTTTGATAGCACTAAAGCCGTCCTGGCATTACCGGTACAAGCACCGTGGGGAGCAACCGTCGAGGCGGTTAATCTTGCCCTGCGCCTTCAGCCAAAATTTATTGTGCCGATTCACGACTGGCACTGGAGCGATGATGCTCGCAATATGACATACGACGGACTCGAAGAGCTTTTCGGGCAAAAGGGAATAACCTTTGTTAAAGCCGTTAACGGCGAAGCTTTTAATCTCGACGTATAGTAAAAAACTGCTTTTCCTTGCTTTTTGATTACCTCCGGGCGTAGAGTGTAGGTAATGAGTGAGTTCAAGCGTGTCGGCGCCGAAGTTGCCTTCGGTGAGGTAGCCGTTGATTTAGCTGATGTTCAGCCAATACGAAATTTGGCTGCTTTTAGTCTGCTTAAGATTGCAAACTCTTCACGAATAGATCTACGCGAAAACGAAGGCGGGGGAGTTGATATATCATGCCGCTATTCTCGGCATTTCCCAAGTGTTTTGAGTGACGGTGTTGACCTACCTGATATTCATCTGTCGGTTGCTCTTACGGAAAAGAGCAGCCCTGATACCTCGCAACTATCGATACGGTATTTAACGTACTCCCTGGATGAACGATATAGCAGTAAATGTTCCCAATACAGGTTTGAATCGATAGATGATCAAATGGTAACAGCTAAAAAAGAGGTCTATGTTGTCCGCGGTCGCAGTGATGTTCACGTAGAAGGTAATCATATAAACCACGTTGTAGAGCAGGACCGCAAAATGTTTGAACGACCAATGACACCAGCAGACTGTGTGCAAGTTGTTCGAATGCTCGAGAGGGCCGTAAAACGAGATAAGGTAGGAGTGTAGAATATGAGTGAAGTACCAAAACCAGCAGCAACGGCAGAGTACCTATCAGTCGATGTCATTATAACTCAGTTAAAACAGTTTGCAGACAGGATAGGCGGAGACGACTTTGTTTATGGAGCATCTGATGGAGTTGGATTGGCACGCATCGTCGAATCACAGCACATGCAGTCTGAGACGACAACAACTTTTCGTGCAAAAAGGATTCGACCATCAAAAGAACAACTGATGCACGGCGGTAGGTACGCTACTGAGTTTTACCGGTATCTCCTAGAGTCACAGGTCAAGACTTCTCTTAAACTTACAGACCTTCCTGAAAGTGTGATTGATGAACTAGTAACCGATTACGGCGAAGAAATACTAAGCGACGACGAAGTGAGTTACCATCGAGTTGAGCGAGTGACACTTTCTATCGCCAGCAATGCCCGCACGTTTGATCGAAATGAAACGGTTTCATTTTATATGGGTGATGGTTTTGACGAACATCTCATTACCGTCCTGTCGGCTGACGTATACGAAGTTGCCGATACTGAAGATAATGATGAAGTTGGGCCGAGTACTCTCAATCCAAGTGCAGTTGAAATGATTGAAGACGAAACCACAAGAGACCTATTTAACAGGCTCTTTATAGATATGGTGTATGACGATAGGGGTGATGCTCGTATTGAAGTTGTAGATGAGCAAGAATGTGCAAATCGAGCTCTTGGTCTACTTGCTATCGTAAAGGCTGGGCTATTTCCAAAGCGCCGCAAAGCGAAGGCTAGCCGGGAAGGGGCAAACCAGTAAAGCGAGAATCGCTTCGTGCAACTTCAACGGCTTTGTTGGCCGAAGTCTCTTTGTCTTTAATCTCAAACATTACATCGTAATCTATACCGTCTGTTTCGGCCAAAAAGTTCGCAAATTCGCCTGGATCGAGGGTTGTGGCGTGGGCACCGACTTTCTTTTCAACGTTTTGAGATGAAAAATCAATCATCGGGATGCCGTCTTTTGGTCTCCAGGTAGCGCTAGCCAGCTGCATTGCTTCACGGAAACTCTCACCAGTATCACCAATAACGTGGTGAAGTGTGTCGAACAAGATCGGCATACCGGTTAATTTATGCATCTCTAGGCACTCTGGCAACCGGAAGAACCGCTCGGTGTTTTCCATGACTAATCGTCGTTTTAGTGATTCAGGCATGGCGGCATAACGCTCAGCAAAGCGGTCGAATGTTGCCTCTTTGTCACCAAAAAAACTACCCATATGAATCTGTAATTTACTGCTCTCGTCCAATCCCAGGAGGTCAAGCAGCTGCGCATTATACATGAGCTCTCGCAGGCTGTTATCATACGTTGTCTCTTTCGGGGAGGTGACCCAAACCGCGGCATGGGCATGGATCGATATACGAATGTTATGCGCGGCGATGAGTTGTTTTATATCTTTAAACTTATCGCGCAGTTCATACGCCCAATCCACGTCCATTACTGGGTGCGAGGCGAAAGGAATAATATTTGCAGAGATGCGAAAAAATAGTAACTGATGCTCAATGTTATAAAGAAGCATCTCTTTAAGACAATCCAGATTTCGATTACCGACTTCCAGAACTCGCTCTCTAGAATAAGATGCAAGGCGGAAGGTTCCGGCGGAAGTACAGTCAAGGCTGAGGTTTAGGCAAGGGTAACCGAGTTTCATCCTTTTCATTATACGATATCATGCTCTTATAAGCTGAAAACCCCGGTCTTTTGTATGCAACTGGCTGCTGCATACAAAAGCCGGGGCGAGACGCTCAGCCGGAGGCCTCGGGGGAGTCCAGCGCGTGGATCTGCGGCCACTGCCGCTTCTCGGTGTAGTGCCAGTAGGGAGAACGCAGCCGAGCCTGCTCGCGCATCTCGAGGGCGCGCACGAGCAACTCCTCCCTCCCGGTGGCGTCGTGGTGCCGCAGGTAGGCGGTCGCGAGCACGTAGTAGAAGTCGCTGCTTCTGGTCGTGCTGCACTCGAGGTAGCGTGTACCTGCCGTGATGGCGTCCCTGGTGCGACCCGTGTTGTAGAGCCGCATGATCAGACTGGTCACGGACTCGACGGTCAGTGTTCGGGCGGCCTGCGCAGTGGCGGGCACGTTCAGAATCCCAACGGACATAGTTTTTCCTCTCCGGTCGGTAACGTCAGCAATACTATACAATATTTTTAATAAATTTACAACTATTCAGTCAGAAAGATTTTTACTGTACACTAGTACGCAGCATCAAAAGAGCCAGGGTAGGCTCTTTCTTAATGGGGAAGCATAATGGAAAAAGAACAAACAGACATTTTTTTGTGGGCTAATTCAATTGAAGGAATGAGGGATTCAATTGATATCGAGCTCTTTTTGTTTAACAAAAATTACACGCTCTATAGCGTTAATTACAGCCAAGAGATTCTTAAACAGATGAAAGAACTCTTCCTGTTCGAGCTGCTTAATTTTGTAGCAGCAGGTCCAAGTGAAGGACTGGTAGTGCGTGACATGGAAGAGGTAGCGGCCGAAGAATTAGTGCTGCTTAGAACTGATCTATCAAATGTAGAGAATGCCCAAACTATTCTTAATAAACTCGCATCAGAGGAAGAAGAGATCGAAGCCTTCACTGAGCAGGATCATGAATTTAAGCGAGTAAAGGGAATTATGGCTCGCTTTACCCATGGTAGCTTAAAGCGACCTTTTTATGTCTTTAAGGTGGTGTCACAGGCGCAGGTCTTGAAGGGTTCAACGTCTTGGATGTTTGAAGGCGATCGTTTTAAACCGTTCACGGCTGATGCTGGACTGCGCGTTGCACCGGACAACCAGGTCCTAATAATTGGCGATGATATATTTGCCTTTAATCAGAGCAAATTCGAAAAGCTCTTTAACTACCAGGCTCGGCAGCAAACGATTGCCCGCCAAAAAGTAGCTGAAATCGAGGCCAACTTCAAACTAAGTTTTGCGGAAGGTGTTACATTGCAAAGCATGGTGCGCGAAAAGAAAAAGACCATCACAAAGCTGCAAAAGATCAATCCTAGCCTTGTCACTCAGGAGCAGCTGATTGATCACGCGGATGAGATGGGTCAGGAGTTGATGGTTGATGATGACGGCGCAATTATTATCATGGACGGCAAAGACCTAGACGTCTTTGTGAACCTGCTAAATGATGATTACATCCAGTCGCAGATGACTGGCATTACCTATGAAATCCGTGGTAAAAAGCCGCTTACGCCAATTGATTCAACTGACGCAGCATTGCCTGCGGAAGCGCCCAAACTTCTCTAGGTAGTTCTCTGGTTCCATTGCTGTATACTTACAATTAATGAAAACAGAACTCACGCAGTCACTAGATTTTTCTCCATTAGAAGAACGAGTTAGTCCTGTAGAAACGATTCAGGTCATAAAGACCGAAGTGATGAGCAGTAAGATTGCACTTGTCTTTTTGGTGCTCTTTGTTCTGTTTTTCCTAAATGTGGTTGGTCTCATTATGGGTACTATTTTTGCCACTAGTAGAGTACCGATCGCCGTACCGCACTTTCTGGCGCTAGGCTTCTTCTTTATTATTCCAATCCTGATTCTTTCTAGTTTTTATGGCTGGGCTCGTGATCAAATACGCTTCAAACGCTTTGCGCAGCGAAACCAGTTTGACTATGCGGAAGCTATTGAAAACCCTGGACTTGAAGGAGCGATCTTTCAAACGGGAAGTGATAGAAGAATAACTAATCATATCAAAGGCGTTTTTCAGGGGTACCCGTTTTGGGCAGGGAATTACAGCTACACAGTTAGCAGTGGTAAAAACAGCACCACCTATACATATGGCGTTGTTGCGGTAGAGCTGCAGAGGGCATTGCCGCATACCTTACTGGATGCTAGAAAAAACAATTTTTTATCTCGGGTTTCTAACTTACCAAGTACCTTTTCTCGAGATCAGAGGCTGCAACTTGAAGGTGATTTTGGCAAGTACTTTGATCTGTATGCGCCAAAGAAGTACGAACGCGATATTCTGTACTTTCTTACTCCGGAGCTTATGGCGCTGCTTATTGATAAAGGCGCCGATTATGATATTGAAATCATTGATAACAATCTTTTTATCTACCACCAGAACAAGCTGCGGGCAACGGTCGATGATGTGCGGAATGTCTTTGAATTGATCCATCACATAGGTGGAGAGATTAGCGAAAATACGCAGCGCTATGCTGATGAACGTGTTGGCAGCAAACAGGCTAATATTGTTGCGTTGCAGGGTAAGCGACTGCAACAGGTTAATACTGGGTTTATAATTTTTATTCTTTTTATTTGCTATATCCTATTTGTGGCAAGTCGCTAGGTTGAGTAGTAGCTGATCAAGAACTGCTATACTAGAACAATAATGAGAGAGCCAAAAAAACAGTTACCATTCAAATTTCCGTCTCGTTTTTTATGGGGAGCAGCAACGAGCGCGCACCAGATAGAGGGCGATACGCATAACCAGTGGTCCGTCTGGGAGCTGGAGAATGCGAAATCTTTGGCAAAGCAAGCTGAGTACAAGCAGACGTGGTTACCACGCTGGGACGAGCTGAAAGAGCAGGCCACAGATCCTGATAATTACATCTCAGGCAAGAGTACTGATCATTACAATCGGTTTGAGCAGGACTTTGACCTTATGCAGCAGTTCGGCATGAATGCCTTTCGCTTTAGCATTGAATGGTCGCGAATTGAACCAGAAGAAGGCGTGTGGAATATAGAGGCTATTGAGCACTACCGCAAATATCTCAAAGAGCTGCGAGCTCGCGACATTGAACCGATGGTAACGCTTATGCACTGGACGCTGCCAGTATGGTTTGCCGAAGCCGGCGGTTTCGAAAAGCGCCGAAATATCCACTATTTTGTTCGTTTCGCTGAGAAAGTCTTTGCCGAGCTTGGTACTGATATGCGCTACATATGTACGATCAATGAACCTGAGGTATACGCCTTCGAAAGCTACGTTAACGGTAACTGGCCGCCTAATGGCAGCAGTAAATGGCGAGGGCTAAAGGTGTATTACAACCTGGCAGTTGCGCATAACCGCGTTGCTAAGCTGGCGCACCAAACGAGCCGGCGGTTCCGCGTTGGTCTCAGCAAAAACTGCGCGCATCATTATCCGGGTGACGATGCCCGATTAACTCGTGCTTCGTCTGCCATTGCAACGTGGGCATCAGACTATCTGTTTCTAAACCGCGTTAAGCGAAATCTTGACTGGCTTGGTCTTAATTACTACTTCACAAACCGCTATTATGGCTACCGTATTCATAACCCAGAAACGCCCGTAAGCGACCTCGGCTGGTATATGGCACCAGGCGATATACAGTTTGTTCTTGAGCGTCTGTATCAAAAATACGGCGTGCCCATTATTGTTACTGAAAATGGTGTTGCTGATAAGGATGATCAGCACCGAAAATGGTGGATACTCCATACAATTATCGGTATAAATAAAGCGTTGCAAAATGGCGTAGCCGTCGAAGGGTATCTGCACTGGAGTCTGTTAGATAACTTCGAATGGGCCTATGGCAAATGGCCAAATTTCGGACTTATCCATGTTGATTATAAAACTCTGAAGCGGACGCCTCGAAAGAGCGCCCTTTGGTTCGCTGGACTCATCAAACAAATAAGAGGATTGTAACTTTTAATGAATACAGAACATCTTGGCCCTAAGATAGTTGTAATCGGCGGTGGTACCGGTAGTTTTACGCTGCTGAGCGGCCTTAAGCACTACGCTCGTGATATTACCGCTCTTGTTAACATGGCGGATGATGGCGGTTCAACCGGGCAACTACGCGATGAGCTGGGCGCTCTGCCTCCCGGTGATGTTCGCCAATGTCTCGTGGCGCTCTCTAATACTCCAAAAGTTCGTGAGCTCTTTAATTACCGCTTTGAAGAGGGGAGCGGCCTAAAGGGTCATGCCTTTGGTAATCTTTTTTTGACTGCCCTTGAAAAGATGACTGGTAGCTTTGGTGAGGCGGTTGAGCTTGCTGGTGAGGTTCTTAATATTACCGGGCGTGTCGAGCCGGTTACGCTCAGTGATGTAAAACTCTGCATTAAGACCAGCGACGGAACCATTACGCGAGGTGAATTTAATATTGCCAACCTGACGTTTAATGGTCAGCGACCAGAAATATGGCTAGAGCCGGAACCTGCGATTAATCCTGCGGCCGCTAAAGCAATAGCACAAGCTGATGTTATCGTTGTAGCGCCAGGCAATCTATACGGTAGCCTCGCGCCCGCACTGGTGGTGCCTGGTATTGGCGAAGCACTAGCAGCGGCCAAGGCTAAAAAAGTCTATATCTGTAACCTGGTGACAAAGCCAGGCCAGACGGACGGGTTTAGCGTATTAGATTATGCCGATGAGCTAGAACGTTTCGCCGGAACGCAGTTTCTTGATTACGTCGTTTACAATGCGGCAAAACCATCTGATGATCTGCTCGGCAAGTATGCCAAAGAGGGTGAGTTTGCTGTCGAATTTGACGAGTTGGGGGCAAAGGAGCGGCACTACAAAACGATCGCAGCCCGTCTTATTTCTGACGAAATCTGGCAAGGAGGTCAAGCTCATGATCCTATCGCTCATGCCCGTACCCTCATTCGGCATGATTCGGACCGTGCAGCTCGCCAGTTGATGAAGATATTTTTCTCTTAATGTAAGGAGAGAGGGGAGTCGTATGAGGAAGAAAATTTTTGTTGATCTCGATCGGACACTGTTTGATACTGATGTCTTTATCGCAGCTGTTTGGCACTATCTTGGTAAAAAATACCCTATTGATACAGAAGTCGAAAAGGCTCGCGCTAAGCAGTACTACACCTATGATCAAGATCTGTACAACTATCATTTCTTTGACCACATACGCGCTCTTGCTATTGGCGATGTACAGACGATACGCTTCGAACTGTCGCTATATCTTCGCGAACAGTCCTTGCTCTATAACGACACTCAAAAGGGGCTAGCGGCACTAAAAGAGCTGGGCGGTGCCACCATATTGACCTTTGGTAATGAGGAGTATCAGCGCTTTAAAATAGCGTGCGTTCCGGAGCTCGCATGGCTGCCCGTCGAAATAGTACAGCAACATAAACGACACTTTTTTTCTGAAAATTACACTCAACCCTGTATTCTTATAGATGACAAAGACTTGTACGGTCAACTACCGTCCACGGTGGAGTTTATAAAAATAGATCGCACGCAGCCTCGACCTATTATGGATCGCGGTGGTTATAGGAGTATTCGTGCGCTCGCCAATATTAGGGAGATTGTTGAGAATGAAGTGTAGCAAAGCTATTATCCCAGTTGCTGGATATGGTACTCGTCGCTTACCGGTGACGAAAGCAGTCGAAAAGTGCATGTTGCCTCTGCTGAACAGGCCAATCATCGATTATGTCGTTGAGGACTGTATTAGGGCTGGAGTGAGCGATATTTACTTTGTAGTAAGCGCGAATGCTGTGCAGTTGCGTCGGTACTACGAACGCGACGAAGAGCTCGAGGAGTACCTAAGGAGCAACGGAAAAGAGCGTCTTATTCCATCTATAACACCTCCTGAGGGCGTAACGTTCCATTTTATCGAACAGGACCAAGCAGAGGGTCTCTATGGGACGGCAGTGCCAGTCTGGCTGGCAAAAGACGCGCTTGATCTTCAAGATGATGAATCGGTACTTATAATCATGGGTGATCAGTGTCTCTATCGAACAGATGGTGGATCAGAGACGAAAGAACTCATCGAGAGTGTTGAGCGATCCGGTAGCGATAGCGGCATGATCGCTGTACCAGTACCAGAAGAAGATGTTGAAAAGTATGGCATCATCGAGATTGATGAAGAGGACAATTTCGTGCAGATTGTTGAGAAGCCATCGCGCGCAGAAGCGCCGTCTAATCTTAATAACGCGAGCTTTTATCTGTTCGATAAAGCCCTGTTTACATTTGTTGATCGATATATGTCTATCCACCGCGATGGTGAGTACTACTTAACTGATCCCATCAACGAGTACGTCATAGCTGGTCATACGTTGCACGTTAAGCAGTCGAAAGCAGCTTATCTTGACTGCGGTATCGTGGAAGGTTGGGTTGCAGCGAATCAATTTTTGCTAGAAAACAGTTAGTAGTAATTTAGGCAAGTATATTGTTTAGTACTTGACATAATGTAATGCTTATGCTAAATTAAAATTATCATGAAAGCAAAAACACACAGCAAAAAAGAAGCTCTAGCGGAACAATTAAACCAGCAAACTATGACTGATATTAAAAATTCAGCCATCGTATTATCACTATTTGCCAACTTGTTTATCTTTACAACTTGGTTAGTACTGGAAGCAACTGAAGAGTTTAACTCTGATGTTATAGCCTACTTACAAGGATAAAAGAGGGGGATAGCTAAAATAGAACCGCTTCTCGTAACAGAGGCGGTTCTTTAATTTCGGGCATTCTTTCCACAGAACTGTGGATAATAAATCAGGACTTATACACACCTCAACACTTTTTGGTATTGCATGAAGTTATGAAAGGGTAGTAGACTAAAGCTAGTGGAAAAAGAGCAACAAAAAATAGCTCTCCAAACACAAAAACCACAATCAAAAAATCAATCAAAAATCACCTTAACAATTTGGCATATTTCAGAAGTAATAACGCGATTGATATCGCGAGGTTAGCTATCTGATAGTCAGTGGGTGGATTTTAAGGCCCAAACCACCACAAAAGGCCTTCGTACTTTATAAGGAATACACACCTCCCAAAAAAAACTCCACCTCACACACACATAAGTCTCTCACTAGGGAGTCCGTTGATCACTCTTCTGGATTCCCGTTAATGGAATTTATATAGGTCTTTTTTAAAAACCTTACACCACAACAGTCCATTAACAAAACCACAAAAACAAAAACACATTTTCGCAAAAACAAAAACACTGGCTATCAGTTAGGTGACCTCGAAATTATGAGTAAAACACCACCACAACAACTCCATCAACCGGTACTTCTAAAGCAGACTGTTCACGTGCTTAGTCCTTTAGTCGGGGAATCATACCTCGATCTAACGGCTGGTTACGGCGGACATGCCTCGGAAGTAATTGCGATCACAAAGAATGCCAAAGGTGCAGTCTTAGTTGATCGTGATGAAAATGCGATTCGTGAACTGCAGCCCCTGGCGCAGAGCGGAGCGCAGCTTTTACATACCAATTTCGCTCAAGCAACAGAACAACTTGTTGCGAGCGGAGCGGCTTTTGATATGGTCTTAGTTGATCTTGGGGTGTCGTCACCGCAGTTAGACCGTTCCGAGCGAGGATTCTCGTTCCGGAATGACGGCCCACTGGACATGAGAATGGACCAGCGCGAAGAGTTTTCAGCGAGCGATATCGTTAATCGATTTCCCGTTGATGAAATCGCCCGGATCATTCATCAGTACGGTGAAGAGCCAAGAGGTAAAGCTCGGCGGATTGCCCTGGCAATCGCACAAGCACGACCTCTTAGCACGACAGGACAGCTGGCTGCTGTCATTGAGCGCGAACATCGTGGCCCGCGTTCAAAGAAACACCCTGCCACGCGTACTTTTCAAGCACTACGCATTGCTGTTAATCGAGAACTCGAACAGGTAGAGCAGATGCTGCAGCGCATACCCCGGCTCCTAAATCCCGGTGGTCGTGTTGCAATCATTAGCTTTCATAGTTTAGAGGACCGATTAGTAAAGAGGTTTTTTTCCGAACAAGCCGAAGCTGGCTATGAAGCCGAGCTACAGATACTGACCAAAAAACCTATCAGCGGTGCCACCGAAGATGTTCACAATCCGCGTGCCCGAAGCGCTATGCTACGAGCCGCAGTGAAAATAAAAACAAGAAAGGCTTGAACGATGCCAATCAAGGTTGTCAACAAGTCACGCGCTGTAAAAATCATCGTACACGTTGGTTAATCAGCACCAAAAAAAGGGGAGGGGCGCTACAATCGGCGCCCCAACCCTAAAAAACAAACATTAAAAATAAAACGGACATCCACCACATGTCACAAAGCACACTTTTTGTTTCGAATCGCCAGCAGCAAAGAATGTGGCGTCGTAACCAAAATACCGTCTCTTTCCAAGCTGGCAAATCGCTTGGCCCAGTTGCACATACTGTCTTGGTTGCACTCATGCTTGCCGTTTTAGGTCTTATATATCTGACGCAGATTACAAAGACAAGTACCTACGGCTATGAGATTAACGAGTTAGAAACGAAGCAAGAAGAGCTGTTAACAAAAAAACAGGATCTCGAAGTTGAGAATGCAAAGCTTCAGGCGCTTGAAAGAGTGCAGCAAAGCGATGTTGCCAAGGCGCTCGATACGCCTTCCACGGTGGAATATACTAATTAAGCACGTATAATACGGTAAGAAGTTTTATGGAATCGTCTTTTGATCGCTCCGGTCGCACGCGAATACTCCTGTTGGGTTTGCTTGTGATTGGAGCGATTTTTATTATCCGTCTCTTTTGGATCCAGGTTATTCAGCATGATCGCTATGAGGCATTGGCCCTGCAAAATCAGGAGACAAAGTTTACTATTCCTGCAAAGCGTGGTCTTATTTATGCCCGTGATGGCAAGACTGTGACACCGTTGGTCATGAATGAACCTGTCTATACTGTCTATGCTGATCCGACCGAAGTTGAGGAGCCCGAAAAGATTGAGGCTCTCATTCGTCGTGTTGCCGGCGGTAATATCCGTAGATCATTTGAAACAGACCTAACGAACCAGAAACTTCGTTATACCGTTCTCGCCAGACAGGTCAATAAGACACAGGCGGAGCTAATAAAAAGGGAGAAATTAGCAGGCGTTGGGTTGCAAGAGGGGACACGTCGAGTCTATCCTGAAGGCCAGCTCGCTTCGCAGCTACTAGGGTTTGTTAATGGTGAAGGCGAAGGCCAGTATGGACTTGAAGGCATGCTCGATGATCGATTGAAGGGTACACCCGGTCTCCTGAAAGCAATCACGGATGTACGACAAGTGCCGCTTAGTATTAATGATGATCTTGTACGTGTTCCCGCCAAAAACGGCGATAATTTAGTCCTAAATATCGATCGTAACGTTCAGACGTATGCTGAAAAAGCGCTGAAGGATGGTTTGGAGCGCGCTAAGGCGAAGCACGGTAGTGTGATTGTTATGGAGCCGACAACAGGCAAAGTGTTGGCGATGGCGAACTATCCAACATATGATCCAGCGAAGTTTAGTGATGTAGACGATATCTCAGTTTTTCAAAACAGTGTCGTCTCTGCTCCGTATGAAGCTGGATCTGTCATCAAGACGCTCACAATGGGCGTCGGTCTTGATAAAGGAGTAGTAACACCTGAAACAACGTACCAGAATAATGGCTCGGTGCAGGTGGGTGATTTTAAAATCAGCAATGCGACAAACGATAGTATCGGTACAACAAATATGGTCGACGTCCTACACTACTCGCTCAATACTGGTATGGTTTATGTGCTGAAGCAGCTAGGTAACGGCTCAATTAATCTCACCGCCAAACAGACACTGTTTGATTACTTCACGACTAAGTATCGCTTCGGACAGAAGACTGGCATCGAACAAGCCGGCGAGCAGTCCGGGCAGGTTATTGGACCAAAGGATGCCGAGGGTGGGGAAGTGCGATACGCCAACATGACGTTCGGCCAGGGTATGGATGTCACAATGGTACAGGCTGCTAGTGCATTTTCGGCTGCGATAAACGGCGGAACCTACTACAAGCCGCAACTGATTGGGGGAACACGTAGTGCCAATGGTGCCATTGAAGAAGTAGCGCCACATACTATTGAAGACGGTATTATTTCGCCGCAAGCATCATCAACCCTAAGGAGTATGATTGTAGAAGCACGACAATCCAGCGCTATCAGCAAGAATGACCGTAAGGGATACCAAATTGGCGGCAAAACGGGTACCTCACAGATTATTGATCCTAAAACTGGTAAGTACACCGATGAAAATTCAATTGGAACATACCTTGGGTTCGGTGGTGACAATACGCCAAGATATGTCATAATGGTGCGAGTACAAGATTCCAAGCTTCCTGGATACGCCGGAACAGCCGCAGCCGCTCCAATATTTGGCGATATATCAAACTGGATGTTGGATTATCTACAAGTGCAACCAGCGCGCTAAAAAAAGAAAGATGAATATGGAAAGCATTACACTCCCACAACTAAACGACATACTGGTTCAAATTTTCGCATTAAGCTTTGCGAGTTTTGTCCTCGGTATGTTATTGACGCCCGTTTACACCTACTTAGCGTACCGGTATCGGTTCTGGAAACGCCAACGTACAACCTCTACCACTGGAGAAGAGCTCACAGTCTTTACGAAGCTGCATGCAAAGAAGTTTCGCCGTAATATCCCGACAATGGCGGGTACTATTATGTTGGTTGTCGTCACGTTCATAACGCTCGTTGCGAATTTAGATCGTCAGCAGACATGGTTGCCGCTGCTCGCATTTGTCGGCGGTGGAGCAGTGGGACTACTCGATGACATCATTAACATTCGCGGTCTCGGTGGTGGCGTCAGTGGATTACGTTCTAGTCTAAAATTTATTATGATCGCCGCCATTGCCGCCATTGCCGCATGGTTCTTTTACACGAAGCTTGGATATACTTCTGTTCATGTACCGTTTTACGGTGATTGGACAATCGGCTGGCTCATCGTACCGCTCTTTATACTTGTTGTTGTCTCGACCGGTAATGCGGTTAATATAAGCGATGGTTTGGACGGTCTTGCTGGTGGTCTACTGGCCAGTGCCTATGCAACGTTTGGTGCTATTGCGCTTCTGCAGGGTAACTTCGGCATTGCTGCATTCTGTTTCACTGTTTGTGGAGCCCTTCTTAGTTACATCTGGTTTAATATCTACCCCGCGCGCTTCTTTATGGGTGATGTTGGTTCTTTCTCGCTTGGTACGGCCCTCGGAGTTGTCGCAATGCTAACCGATACGCTTTTTCTGCTGCCGATTATTGGTATCATGTTCGTTATCGAAGCCGGATCAAGCTCACTTCAGATCCTGTCAAAGAGGCTTTTCAAGCGCAAAATCTTTATCTCGGCACCGGTGCACCATCACTTTGAAGCACTAGGATGGCCAGAGACAAAAGTGACAATGCGGTTTTGGGTAATTGGTAATGTTGCTGCTGTGCTTGGGCTGCTTATTGCGGTTGCAGGAGGGAGCATACGGTAATGCTACCGAGTAGGCGAAGAAGTACTAGCAACAGCTTCGCGACAACTGGAGCGGTGCGACGACACCGTCCGGATTATCAGATCGTGCTCTTTACCGGGATCCTACTGCTGCTTGGCCTCATCGTGCTGTTTTCTATTAGTCCTGCACGTGTTGAGCTCATTAATCAGGGCGGTCATACGCTCAATCAAGCGCACTTCATGCAAAAACAGGTGCTCTATCTTCTTATCGGAGTTGCGGCTTTTTCAGTTGCAGCCGTCATGCCGTTTACTGTCTGGACTAAATTTGCAGCCAAAATACTACTAGCAGGACTTGGCGCTTGCGCACTCCTGTTTCTACTGGGATTATTTGTTGACGGTGGTCCTATCCTAAAGGCCGGTGGGGCAACCCGTTGGTTCAATGTTGGATTTGGTACATTTCAACCAGCTGAGCTGCTAAAGTTCGGATTGCTGTTATTTACCGCACTATTTTTAGGAAAGAGGGCAGAGCAGGGGAAACTCAACAATGTTAGTGAAACCCTCGTTCCTATGGCGATACTTCTGGCGGTAGCGATGCTATTTATTAT
>PJQJ01000026.1:25137-31493 GCA_002861585.1 Candidatus Saccharimonadota bacterium
TGCGGTATCTTGCAGCTGGTGCAGCCGGTCTGTTAGGGGTAGGGGTGCTGCTGATCATTACATCACCACACCGTATTGAGCGTGTTGTTACATTCTTTAACCCTTCAGCTGCCGGCGAGGCAGAACGTTACCATATTCATCAAGCGGCGATAGCCCTTGGAAGCGGTGGGTTCAGTGGTCGGGGTTTGGGTCAGAGTATTCAAGCATTTGGGTATTTGCCAGAAGCCGTAAATGATTCAATTTTTGCTATCTTTGGTGAGAGTTTTGGTTTTGTTGGACTGGTGGTCGTGCTCTGTATCTTTTTTGCGCTGTTGCTTCGTTTGCTGAAGATAATCGATCACATCCATGACTGTACGCAGCGGCTCTTGGTAGCGGGGGTATTTGGATGGGTTGCAACTCACGCGATAGTCAATATTGGAGCTATGACTGGCGTATTTCCATTAACGGGCGTAACACTGCCATTCCTAAGCTTCGGTGGAACCAGCTTGCTCTTTATCATGACCGCTTTGGGTATCGCTTTTCATATTTCGCGCTATACTAGTCATCAGTTAGTAACGCAAACAACTAAAGCAGGAGGATCGTATGCGAATTCTCGCAGTCGGCGGGGGCTCGGGCGGACACGTCACGCCAGTGCTAGCGGTTATCAACGAGCTTAGCAAGCACGACAAGTCACTTGAAGTGATCTTTGTCTGTGATCGCAAGTTTGCTGATCGAGCGGAGCGTATCATGAGTGGTGCGCCTGTTCCTGTTACGACAAAACGAATATTTGCCGGAAAGTTACGGCGGTACCATAATGTATCGCTCGTTAAGCAGCTGCTTGATATCCCGACTCTCCTGCAGAATATTGGTGATCTATTTTTGATTGGCCTGGGCTTTATGCAGAGTCTTTTTCTGTTACTGCTACAGCGACCCCAAGTCGTGTTTACGAAGGGCGGATTTGTCTGTTTGCCGGTTGGGCTGGCGGCTGCGCTCTTTAAGATTCCGCTGGTGATTCATGATTCTGACGCTCACCCAGGGCTCACTAATCGTATTCTTGCACGATTCGCAACAACTATTGCGACTGGTGCACCACTTGATAACTACTCGTATCCTGCTGCGCGGAGTCATTACGTCGGGATTCCTGTTGATGCTGCTTTTGTGCCATTTAGTGCCCAGGAGCAGGTAGCTGCCAAAGACGCACTCGGACTACCTGATATTACACTTCCATTAGTGGTAGTCACAGGCGGTGGTTTAGGGGCACGTCGGGTTAACAACGCTATTCTTGCTGTCGGTGAACAACTGGTGGAGCAGGCAGCAATCATGCATATTACTGGCGAAGGACAGTTTGATGATGTAAAGCAAAAGGCTCCTGTGCATGCCAATTACATTGTAGTGCCATTCGTCCACACGGGCATGGCACAGGTACTGGGGGCTGCAGACATTGTAATAACCCGCGCAGGTGCTACGACGCTACTGGAGCTTGCCGCTCTAGCAAAAGCGACAATTATCATCCCTAATGATATGCTCACCGGCGGCCATCAGACGAAGAATGCTAAAGTGTATGCTGATGCAGAGGCAGCGATCGTTCTTACAGAGCAGGCACTTGAAGAGGCTCCGATGACGCTCCTTGATGAGCTTCAGGGACTGCTGAATGACTCCGAAAAACGACAACAGCTCGGCGAACGTATGCATGCATTTGCTCGTCCCGATGCGGCGCTCGATACCGCTGAACTAATTGTTAGTGCCGCCCACCTGGGCAAGAAGAGCGCGTAGCTTTAGAAAGGGTGGAGGGTATGAAGTTATTTGGAAAGAACCATGACCAGCAGCCACGACGTCAGCCTCAGTTGATGGAGGGTCAGAATGAGTTTACTTTCCGTCGTAGCCGAACGCTGACAGGATCGCCGTCATCTGATATTAAAGCTGCCGCTGAAGATCGTTCGCATTTACAATCTCCTCGCTTGCGGTTGCATCAGCTTGAGCAGCATCGTCGATTACTCGGTTTTGGCTTGCTGGTTTCTTTTATCGCAGTGCTTCTATTGGGATGGCTTGTCGGGCAATTCATACGCGTTCCAAGCGATATGGACATAGCTGGATCACCGCTTATCCAGCCTAATACAGCAACGTATAAAGAGACTATTGAATCATATTTTGGGCAGCGCCCAACTGAGCGATTTTTGTTTCATCTTGATCAACAAAAACTGCGTGAATTTGTCGTACAAAGACATCCTGAAATTAAAAGCTTAACCATTAGCTCAGCAGTGCCGGGTCATTTTTCTGTTGATATGTCACTACGAAAACCACTCTTAAAATGGGAAACTGGCAGTACCCAACTTTTTGTCGATGAGACAGGCGCTTCATTCGGGGACAATTATTTTAGCGTTCCCCTGGTGGCTGTAGAGGATCGTTCGGGTATTCGTCTTGAAGACGTGAATGTCATAGCGTCTAATCGATTTGTCTCATTCCTTGGACGTATGGTCAACTCAGTCAATGAAGCCGGCGTTGGTAGTGTGTCGAAAGTTATAATTCCGGCTGGTGTCACACGTGAAGTAGATATACAGCTAGCTAATCGCCCCTATCTTATAAAGACTCATATTGATCGAGACCCAACACAGCAAGCTCATGACCTTGTCCAGGCTGTGAAGTTCATGGATCAGAACAAAGTAACCCCTGAATATATTGACGTACGCATAGCAGGGAAGGCTTACTTTAAAGAGAAGTAAAGGGAAGGGGGAGGAGAGCGCCCTATCACTGTGTACTGTGAATGAGCGACAGGTACACAATAGTAATTCTAGTGCTCATCTATCCCAATGATTGCCCCAGATGGGGTAAAGGGGAGTGAAGTGAGTACTCCGCTCCTTTCTTTCATGTTCTAATTTTGTTCTATATGCTTAAAAGCAGAGTAATACTTCAAAAAACTATACTACGGCACCAGAATAGCAAAAATGCAAAAGAGGAGAGTAGGGTGAGTCAAAAGGGGAAGAAATCGTGAAAACATAACAATTATAATAAAAAGTCAAACTTTGCAATAAAACTGTGGAAAACTCAAATGTATAGCCATATGTAAGACATCTAGCTGATTGTCGTCATGTATTAAGCAGGCTCACTAGGAAGACTTCGGTAACAGAGGTATTAAGTACTTTCTTTATGAAACTTTTTTTCTTGAAACATCATTTATATAAAAATATCCCCTGTTAGCTGTTTTAGTAGATGCACTACTAATCAACTAATCGTCCTATCTGTTATGTCGTAAAAGATATATTGTACGACATAAGTTCTATCTTTGTTTTAGCTACACTCTTCCACTTGCTCTCTCGAAATTTCAGTGCTCTGTCTTATCATGTTATCGGTTTCTCATTAGCAACAATTACTCCTTTTACTGCTTTTGATTCTTTTTTGCTGTTTATCAAGTTTTCCCTGGTGCTGATTCTGCTAATCATAAATTTTCAGTTTTAATATGTGCTGGTCCACATATTGCTCATTTGGGTTTTAATGTATAATGTTCTAATTTTGTTCTATTTTCTTTTTGCTTTATGAAGGAGCAAGGGAGTAATCAACGCAGACGAAGTTCATTGCTAGCGCCAGTTGCAGCAGCTTCACGAGGTTTGATGGTTGTTACTGCAGGACGCTGCTGTTGCGCAGGAGCATGTGATAGTTGCGGAGCTGCGCTAGAAGGCGTACTGCCGCCAGTATTGCCTCCTCCAGTGCTAGAGCCAGGACCACGACCACGTGATCGTGAACGGCTACGACGACGCTTAGAACCGTTTGCAGAAGGCTGTTGTTGCTGGTCGGAGGGTTGTCCCTGCTGAGGGTGCTGAGGGGCCTGTTCAGGAGTGGCAGGGGCTGCTTGTGGCTGTGGAGCTGGCTTTGGTCTTTGCTGATCCCGGTTATTTTGAGCGGGTTTTGCGCCATTGGCAATTGGCCATTGTTTTGCCATGTTACTTGATTGGGGTTTCTGTAAATTGGAAGGCGGTGCAATAATCTTACGTATTGCCTCTTCTACGCCTGCCCGTTCTGAGGCGAAATTTTTACGGGTGTTTTCTATGATGTTGAGTGAATAATCAGTCTGTGCCGGTGGTAGCGTTAATGTCGTCGCGCTAAAGCCTGGAGCCTTCTCGCCTTTAATGACCATGCTTATAACGAAGTGTCGGTTATGCATCTGCAGCAGGTCGGCAGCTTCAAACTGCGGCTCGAACTGTTTTGCCAGAAGCGGAGCATCATCAGCACTTATACGGAATGTAATCATTGTACCAACGTTACCAAAGACAGCATCGCGTACCGTATCCGACATCTGAGAAACGTACTGGTTAGCAACAGTTAGGTTAAGACCATACTTACGAGCCTCAGAAAGAATGGTTGCAAAAGAATTTGTGGCAAAGTTCTGGAACTCATCAACGTACAGGTAGAATGGACGACGATCTTCAATGTTCGGAATATCAGATCGGCTCATAGCGGCAAGCTGGATTTTTGTCACTATAAATGATCCTAGAATTGAAGCATTATCTTCGCCGATGAGACCCTTAGAGAGGTTAACTATCAGAATCTTACCCTCATCCATGATTTCGCGGATATTAAAGGTGCTCTTCGGTTGACCGATGATATTTCGAATAATTGGGTTAGCGGTAAACGCACCGACCTTATTAAGAACGGGCGCAACTGCCTCTGATGCAAACTTATCGTTCCAGCTGGCAAACTCGATACGCCAGAAATTAAGCACCACAGTATCATCAACGTGCGTTAGGACCTCTTCTCGGAACTTTTTATCAGTCAGCATACGCGTGATGTCGAGCATGGTTGAATTTGGATAGTACAAGAGCGCTAAAATGGTATAACGAAGGATATATTCTAATCGCGGTCCCCAACTTGTCTCACCAAACATCCGCTGTAATACGCCAATGATTTCAGATGAAATATTGTTGCGCATTGCTGGGTCGGTAACTTCCATTGGATTAAAGCCAATTGGAAATGCTGTGTCCGCCGGATTAAAGTACACAACGTCCTTGATTCGATGTGGCGGAATAAAGCGCATATTATTAACGGCAAAGTCACCATGTGGATCGATGATAGCGTATCCCTGATTATAAAAGACATCACTTAGCGCAAACAGCTCCAGGAGGCCTGATTTACCGGCACCGGTTTGCCCAATTACGTAGACGTGACGACCGCGATCAGATCGGTACAATCCAAACTGATGATTGATACCACGGAAGTTGGTTAGACCAAAAGCACTGATCTCTTGATCATGTGCCTGCTCGCCAGTAACGATTGGGAGTTTGGAGGGCGGTTCAGCTGTTTTGCTGCTCGCCCAGACGATATTTGGTGTCTCAACATTGGTATGTGGCAAGTGGAAGACAGAGGCCAGCTCTTCAATATTCAAGATATAGCCCTTATCGATAAAGAGGCGGGCCACGTACTCTGCAAGAACGTCTCGACTATATGAACTCTTTTTCATGGTAAAGCCGTTCAAGTTAGTACTATTAAACTGCTTGAATGTTCCAACGATTGCCTGCATCTGCTGACGTGCCGCTACCTGATCGGTACCGAGATAGACCATACGAATCTTCACCTGGTAACCAAGCTTTGTGCTCTTCTTCTCTACTTCGCTGATACGAGTCTTTTCGCGTTCGGACAGTTCTTTTGGTGCGCTTGTGCCATTCTCTTGTGGTGGCTGCCAGAGGGCTTCAATGGCCTTTAGGAGGTAGATGCCAAGGTTCGACAGTAGATCCCCACCGAATGCTCCCCCACCGTTTTTAACGCTACTGACGTAGCGCGAAGCACGGCGGTGCCAATCATCGGCAATTGGACGAGCCATAACCTGAATCCACATCTCTTCATTACTCTGATCCAACTTAGCGAGGGTAGCGGTAATACCAGCAAGTGGGTCTACTTCAAAACTCTGGAAGGTCTTGATTGGCAGGACCTCATTATCTGTGAGGACGAGTTCACCCGAGAAGACAACTGGCTGTTCGACTTCGCGGCGAGCGTAATCCTCATCGGCTCGGTGGATCTGCACAGTAGGATACTGGGCATAGATCTGCCCCTCTAAGAAATTCTGAAGATGTTTTGGTACCCAGACATAAAAGCGAATGTGCTTTCCTATAGCAGCAATCTCAAAACTAATATGTTCCTGAAGCCCGCCTGACATAACAAGCTCTTTTTTATCTCGAAGAATACCGTGCAGCGAGGCGAACAACTGTTCGGCTGCAAGTTCCTGCTTTTCATTGGCTTTCGGAATTTCAAGAACAAGCAGTACGCTTTCGGTCTGCTCTATCTGACTAGCACGTTTGTAGTTACGGTACGAAAGGAACACTAAAACACCCACTATTGGCATCCAGATGAACCAAGTGGTAAGAAGTCCTATCAGCCATGATAGTATCGTA
>PJQJ01000026.1:31891-32788 GCA_002861585.1 Candidatus Saccharimonadota bacterium
TTCGCTAAAGTGCATAGGCTTGCCATTGTCCTGCAGAATAACGTAAATTTTGTCACGAATATTCTTAGGATTAACGGTTGGCCATTTTGTAAGACCCCACTTGTCCTTAAGGTGAGCCAGATTCTTGCTGATGCTAGCGAGCGCTCGCACGTGATCTGGGTGTTCATGATCAAGCTGGTCGTGTAACTGTTCAATACTAAGCGGCTCACCGTGTTTTTTGACGGTCTTTACGATCTCATCAACATGAGATCTCGCCTTCTTTTCATCGACATGGTCTTTAATAGCAACACTGTGATGATAGTGATCGTTTTCATCGATAACGGCGAGGTTTGGCGCGAGTTCTGCGACAAAGGCAACATGAGCACGATTACGCTCGGAGTTATCTTTACTAACACGCTGCGCAAGATCGCTTACCTTAGCGACACGGCCCATTTCGTGCAAGTGACGAATAAATTGTTTTTCAAGCTGCTGTACGTGCGGCAGTCCATCCTCGGCAGCGATCTTAAGGCGAATAAGAATAGCCTTTTCAAGCTGACGAACGCGCTCGCGGGTAATTCCAAGAAGTTCACCAATCTGTTCGAGCGTTTCTTTGCGATCATGCAGACCAAAGCGACGCGAAATAATTTCACGCTCCCGCTCGCGGTCGATCGTACTTAAGATATCGTTCACGGCCGTTCTTAAGTCTGTCATTGTCGCTTCGGCTGTTTCGCTCATATCTTCTTTACTGCTCGCTTTCTTAACGTTTGGTGCTTTTTGGTCATTTAATATGATTATAGAACAATATCTACTATGTGTCAAACAAGTAACATATTAAATTAATTATAGCACTAAATAGACGCTTATGGTAAAGCATGTAATAGCACTTTTCTATCTGTTTAAATGTGTTTTAGTGATTAT
>PJQJ01000026.1:33331-36301 GCA_002861585.1 Candidatus Saccharimonadota bacterium
TTTTCAGAATCACCCCGCTGCACCATTGCACCGTAGCGGCCGTATCGAGCAACGATCATCTTGCCCGTCTTAGGATCGGTACCAATTGTCCTGGCCTGGTTGGCTTCGGCTCGGCTAATGTCAGCAGCACCTTCAACAATCTTATGAAATGGCTGGTAAAATTCGGCAAGCATCTTGTGCCACTCTTTTTTACCATCAGCAATTCGGTCAAACTCTGCTTCGACATCTTTTGTAAAATCATAATCAACAATGCTTGGGAAGTGCTTTAGCAGGAAGTCAGTGACGACATTTGCCGTATCGGTTGGCAATAATTTATTGCGATCCGCGTTAACGACTACCTTTTCAGTTGTCTGTTCAACGGCAGATGCAGGCGCGACACTAAGGCGGACAAGATCACGCTCTTCACCTTCGACATCGCCCTTAATAATGTAACCGCGGTCCTGAATAGTACTAATGGTTGGAGCATATGTACTCGGGCGACCAATACCCATCTCTTCCAGTTTGCGCACTAAGCTTGCTTCGGAATAGCGAGCTGGACCACGACTGAGTGTTTCGGTTGCCTCGGCTGACACTAAAGATAGATCATCACCTTTATTAACAGGCGGTAGAAGATTATCCTCAGATTTTTTTGGTGGATCAAGTTTTAAAAAGCCATCAAACAGTACAACTTCACCCTTAGCAACAAGCTCGTTTTTGCTCTGTGATGCTGCGATAGTGATCGTAGTCTTTTCAAGTTTTGCCGGACTCATCTGTGAGGCAAGAGTACGACGCCAGATCAGCTGGTACAGTTTTTTCTGCTGTTCATCACTACCGGCACTAGTGACGCTGATATTAGTTGGACGAATCGCTTCGTGAGCCTCTTGGGCCCCAGCTGATTTAGTTGTAAATTTACGCACCTGCAAGTAGTTTTCGCCAAACTCAGACTTGATGTAATCAGCCATCTGACCAACGGCAAGAGTACTCAGGTTAACTGAGTCAGTACGCATATAGGTGATCTTACCGGCCTCGTAGAGGCGCTGCGCCAGCATCATGGTCTGTTTTGGACTAAAACCAAGACGGCTACTCGCTGCTTGCTGCAGTGTACTGGTAATAAAAGGAGCGCCAGGATTACGGGTGCCAGGTGTCTTTTCGATTGCGCTGATTGTAAAGTCGCTGCCGCTTAGTTCCTCAAGAAGTCTTTGGGCTGCCTCTTTTGTTTCAAATTTAGTGTTGCTTTCAGCTTTTAGTTCTGTGCCATCAGCCAGCGTAAAAAGAGCACCCACTTTGAAAGTTGAAGCACTCTCAAATGCGGCGATTTCACGTTCGCGCTCAACAATAATACGTACAGCTACAGATTGGACACGACCAGCGCTGAGTCCAGGACGAACTTTCTTCCAAAGAACTGGGCTTAGCTCGTACCCTACGATACGATCAAGAATTCGTCGTGCCTGCTGTGCATTCACAAGGCCGATATCGACAGTCCGAGGTGTTTCAATTGCCTTTAGGATAGCCGGTTTTGTGATTTCGTGAAAAACAATACGTTTTGTCTTTTTGTCATCAAGCTTCAGGGCTTCGCTGAGGTGCCAAGCAATCGCCTCCCCTTCGCGGTCTTCATCAGATGCGAGCCAAATAGTTTCAGCCTCTTTTGCAGCTTTTTTTAATTCGCTGACAATTTTCTTTTTGTCAGAACTGACCTCGTAATTTGGGGCGAAATTATTCTCAATATCAATACTCATCCCCTTCTTTGGTAGGTCACGGATGTGCCCAAAGGAGCTTTTAACTAGGTAGTCACTGCCTAAAAACTTTTCAATAGTTTTGGCTTTAGCTGGTGACTCAACGATAACGAGATTCTTTTTTGTCATAAACGCTTTGCTAATGGTAATGCAGTGATTCATCCTACGCAAGTCCGAACGAAAGCGCAACCCATTGACAATAAGTTAAAAAAATGATATTAAAGTAGTGACAGTGCTAAAGATCAGGTTTATACTGGTTGAGGCACGTCGCCCCTCATCGGAATAGACAGGGAGATGGTAAGTCATGTCCGTCGGAATCACGGAGTTCAACCCCTCCAAGCAGGACCTGGAGGAGTGCCCGAGCCTGACGCTCGTCGAGAGTCTCATGCGCATGTGCTACGGGCCGGACGAGGCGCCCGCGACTCGGGAGTTCGTCCTGCGCGAGCGGGTGGACAACCCGCGCATGCCGCACGACAAGACCGCGTACTGGGACTCCGTCTGGACCTCCTACTCGCTCACTCGGGAGGACGCCGAGCTGATCGCGCGCAGCCTGCGCAGGATCAGCTCGGAGATCAGCATGAAGTGCGTCGAGTTCCCGGCTCCGGGTTCGCCCGACTACGAGCGGGACAAGATCGTCGGCGTCTCGGCTCTGTTCGACGGCTGGCTGCCGGCCGAGCTCGTCATGAAGATCGTGCGCAGCATGCGCTCGACGGTCAGGAACGTCTGGATCATGCGCTCGACCCAGGACGAGCACTTCACCATCATCGTCGCCTGACGATGTACCGATGAGAACCGCCGGCTGGTCGTTTGTAGCGAAGAAAGTTTTCGCTCACGACCAGCCGGTTTCTCATTGTAAAGACCATTGATTAGCCCCTAGAGGACGGACAATTGCTCTTAATTCAAGCATAGTAAGCGTTTGATTAAACATTGCGGCATCAAGGCCGCTTCTTTGTTGCAGCTCAAAACCATCGCGAATACCAGAGCGCAACAGCTCAAGTATCGCTTCTTCTTCCGGAGTGTCACCGAATACTAACTGGGTTTGCGCCGTAGCGGCACCCTCGACGAGGCCTAGTTCCAGCAGAACATCCTGGGCCGATGTAATAAGTGTTGCGCCCTGCTTTAGCAGCTGATTGCAACCCGCACTCTGCAGGTTGGTTATATTGCCTGGTACTGCGCAGACGGTCCTCCCCTGCTCCAGTGCAAAATTCGCAGTATGCAGCGTGCCGCTCTTGGTGGCAGCCTCGACGACTATCAGTAC
>PJQJ01000026.1:36449-37517 GCA_002861585.1 Candidatus Saccharimonadota bacterium
AGACCATTTGGAAGGACCGCAATTGTGGTACCTCCCGCGTCAAGTGCCGCCCTGTGGGCGATACTGTCGATGCCAAGCGCCAATCCGCTTACTATTACGACTCCCCGTGCAGCTAGATCATATGCCAGCTTATAGGCTACTTCTTTGCCGTAGGCAGTCGGTTTGCGCGTGCCAACAATAGAAACTGTTGGAATACGTTCTTCTGGCAATTTTCCTATAAAGTATAAGCTTTTTACCGATCCATCAACTACTGTTAACCCTTTAAGAAATTCGGCCTTCTCTGGTGATGTTCTATTGATTTTTATCATAAAATGTTTGCAAGAGTATTGACATGAATTAGGTAGTGTGATACAGTACTCAACGGTAAGTTATCTGAAATAAGGTAACTTAACGCACCTTATACCCCCATTCTAACTTATGTTAGGTTGCATGCAACGTCGTGTTACTCTAGAAAGTACTACCCTCCACTTTCGTAACACATGATCTTCGGATCGCGTTGCGTGTATACTAACCCCTTTAACCAGCGGACCTCTTAAATTTGTGAGGTGGGTCACGCTTAAGCCCCATGGGTGGGTTGAAGGGTAAAACGGCGCCAGGTGATGCCCACCCTTACCTGGCGCTTTTTTAGTACTAATAAATAATTGACATTTAGGCAACAAAGTTGTATTTTAAGCACTGGTAGGATAACTGTCCTGCCTAACGTCAACCCTGGAGGTTTTCCGTGATCGGTCCCATGGTCGCCACGGCCATCGTGTCCCTGACGCTCCTCGCCGCCGCGCTGGCGATGAGGTTCTTCTACGAGCACAAGGTCCCGCTGGCCACCCTCGCCCTCTCGGTGACGAGCCTGCTCGCAGGAGCTGCGTTCTACATCGCGTCCCTGCACGACAAGCTCAGCCACCACACGACGCACCTGGCGGTGCTGGAGAACAAGATCACCCCGGAGGAGATGGAGGCGGCCGGCCACGGCTGGGCGCTGCTCATCTCGCCCTGGGCGTTCTTCGCGCCCTTCCTGCTCGGTCTCGCCCTGCTGCTGACCGCCCTGGTCATGTACCTGCTGCGTTCCGGCAA
>PJQJ01000026.1:37729-39204 GCA_002861585.1 Candidatus Saccharimonadota bacterium
TCGAATTATATCTGATCCGCTGTAGAGGCGGTTTTTTAATGGTACAAATTATTGACAAAGCAAACAAAAAGTATTATTATATAAATATAACGTGAGGTACGTGTATGAAGACTGATTCGATAGTTGAACTACTGCTCGAAGAAGAATTAAAAGCGGCAATTGAAGACACTGCAATAGCAGAACTTATTGGTCGCCCAGGACCCCTTCATGAGTCCCATGCCTACCATCATATTCTTGAGGCATACTACAAGACACTTGCTGAAACCGACGACGAAACACTCGCGCTGCAAGCGGCTCGCGAAGCGGTTTAGTAGTTTTATATCACGAGTGGATACGTTTTGTGGTGGCATCAAAACCATCATCAGTAATAAACTTCATGACCTCAGTCTTTACTTCGCTTGTGATAGTCGCCCATTCAGCTCGTTCAAGTGAGTTAAATCGGCTTAAGACAAAATCAGCGTCGTCCATTCGTTCGCGCTGCTCATTTAAGATGCCAATCCTAATACGGGCAAAATCAGCCCCAATATGAGCAATAACGCTCTTAATACCATTATTACCAGCGTGGGAGCCGCCAATGCGGCTGCGGAGCGTACCAAAAGGCAGAGCGAGCTCATCGTGAATAACCAGCACATCACGCGGCTCTAACTTATAAAAATCAAGTAATGATCGAACAGCGCGGCCTGATTCATTATAGAAAGTCGTTGGCTTTACAAAGAGGACCTTTGTCTCCCCTACCACCACTTCAGCAAGTTGACAGTGGTGTTTTGGACTGTCTCTAAACTGGTAACCCTGATCAGTAATGATGGTATCGCACATGGCAAAACCAATATTATGACGGGTGCCATCATACTGAGAACCGATGTTGCCAAGACCGACGATTAGTTTCATTACTACATAGTATAACGAATATTCTATAGAGGTGCTTATAGATAAGAAAAAATGAAGCTTCAAGGGGTGTTGCTCCAGCAGGGCGCAGCGATGAAGAGAACCGTGCGGTTCTTTCAGCGCGCCCTGCTGGCTTTGTGCTACTCGTCCAAGATCTGCAGCATCTGGACTAGCCGCTCGGCCGATACCTGGTCGGAGCAGATCCGTCGGATCAGCTCGAGGCGCAGCTGGTCTGTACTCACTCCCGGCTCGATGAAGACCTGCGCTTTCGGTTCAGCAGAACCTTGATCGACGGGAGCTGTGTTGTGGCGGGCGATCTGCACACCCGTCGACTCCTCGATGGCTGCAACAACGACATTTCGTAGCTGGTCGAGTGTCAGTCCGAGTCGCCGCAGCACCTGCGCGGCGACGCCCTCGCCCTCGCGGAGCAGCGCGAGGAGGATGTGGCTGCTGGAGATGTAGCTGTGTCCCATCTCCAGCGCTTCGCGCAGAGCCAGTTCGAGCACCTTCTTAGCCCGAGGAGTGAACGGGAAGTCCCCTTCGGGCTCGACAATTCCATGCCCGATGACCTCCTCGACCGCCTTAGTCAC
>PJQJ01000026.1:39588-40332 GCA_002861585.1 Candidatus Saccharimonadota bacterium
GCCTCTCGGGCGGGTAGCCCGTCAGCAGCCGGATGACTTCACGTCGAACCTCGTCCGGCGGGGCCCCCAGCTGGATCAGCATGGTGGTGGCATCGTTGCCGCCGCCGACTCGGCTGATCAGTGCGAGCAGCAGGTGCTCGGTGCCGATGTACGTGTGGCCCATGTTGCAGGCCTCGAACAGCGTTCGACTGAACACGGACTTCAGCTCCGGCGAGCGGTGCACGGGCAGCGATGTGATGTCGTTGTCCGGAGCGACCACCGTGACGTTGAGTGACGGCAGGATCTGCCCGAAAGCCAACTTTCGAGCGCCCTCGTGGGTGACCCCGAAGGACTGCAGCGCCTCTGCGGCTACGCCGTCGCCCTCACGGAGCAGCGCGAGCAGCAGGTGTCGCACGTTCATGACTTGGCAGCCCTGCGCCTGGGCCTCACTCGCCGTCAGGTAGACGACACGCATCGCGCGGTTGTTCATACGATCGAGCATGAGCTGTCCCTTCATCGTAGGTGTGGGTAGAGCGATTCGAGACCTATCTAAAGCCTCGCCACTCACTGTTTAGTGCAAAGTTCAATCTGGAGAGATTAACTATAATTACAGTACAAAACATGATAATTGTCAATAAATAAAGAGATATGAAGCTTCATGTTAAGAGGTGCGGTGGGGCGTGCGCATCTCGCTCACGCCCCACCTGGTTCCTACCCCTCGACCAGCGCATCTTCCATGAGCTGCTGCACTGTCATGCGGAGGTC
>PJQJ01000020.1:0-8108 GCA_002861585.1 Candidatus Saccharimonadota bacterium
GTTCAACAACTGCACCTAATTATTCATGGCAGGCCGCAGGTCAGACGGTTTTTACTGACAACACCAAAACAAGCCCTATCGGATGGAATGCTCGAGTTCAAGAAGGACAGCGTGTTTTTGTCTCGATAAGGGTGAAGAACATCGGCAACCAAACCTGGATAAAAGGATCTGCAAATCCTGTTCGGATAGCTACGTGGAACCCTCAAGATAGAAATAGCCCCTTCTGTAGTGAATGGATTAGCTGTAACCGCATCGCTGAGCACGTTGAGGCATCGGTTGGACCAGGTGAATTTGGTACGTTTGAGTTTTGGGCTAAAGCTCCTCAGCAGAGTGGTACTTATAGGGAGCACTTCAACTTAGTAGCAGAGGGAAGGACATGGTTTAACCCGACAGGTACGTTTGTTGAATTCGACGTTCAACCACCAATCTACACTTGGCAGCCTATTCATCAAGGTGTCTTTACTGACAATACCAAAACCACACCGATTGGCTGGAATGCTCGAACAACACCTGGACAGAAGGTCTACGCGGTGATGTCAGTAAGGAACACCGGTAATGTTGCTTGGGAAAAGAACAGTTTACATCCTGTTCGCCTAGCGCCGTGGAACCCTCAAGACAAGGACAGTATCTTCTGTAGCGGTTGGATTAGCTGCAACCGCATAGCGGTCCATAATGAAGATGTCGTTCAGCCGGGACAGATAGCAACATACGAATTTTGGATTCAAGCGCCAGACCATACAGTAAGCGCAAGACAGCACGTTAATCTGGTTGCAGAGGGCAAAACATGGATGAAACCAACGGGAGCGTTTATAGACGTATCGGTTGAGGCACCACAATACTCATGGCAACCACTCCACCAAGCTGTCTTTACTGATAACACTAAGACTACACACCTTGGCTGGGGTGCGTCTCTTGCTCCTTCACAGAAGGCTTATGTGGTAGTCGCAGGCATCAATAAGGGTAATATTGCTTGGACAAACACCACGTCGCCTATTCGCCTTGGAACTTGGAACCCTCAGGATAGAAACAGCCCCTTCTGTAGTGAATGGTTAAGCTGCAACAGGCCAGCTACCCTACAAGAATCAAGAGTAGAACCCGGACAAGTAGGTCACTTTGAATTCTGGATTCAAGCCCCTACGTCTACAGGTACCTATAAAGAATATTTCAATCCCGTTGCAGAAGGTAAGTCTTGGATGAATGCAACTGGTATGTATGTCCAGCTTGACGTAAAGTAGGTTGAGATAACGCTACTTATTACCTCAAAGTGCAGCAGTACTACTGCTGCACTTTTGCATTTGAGATAGAGATTTGATTCGGCTCAATTGGCGCATTACTACTGATCTTTACGGTAATCTCTTTGTTGGTCTCTACGTTCTCGAGCGTAACATCTGTGGTACCAGAGAACTCGCCTTCGTAAAGAGTTTTGCTGCCTGAGCTAATTCTCACTGTAATGTTAGTCGGTGTGAAGCGAGGGGTGGTCAGCAGTTTAAACGATACGCTACCGACCTTATAAGCTTCTTTATGCTCCTGGTTAACAGAGTCAACTTCTAGAGTGGCCGTATCGTTTATAAGACTAAGCTGGGTAGCACCAGATGGATCATAATTAGTTTCGTTAAAACCTCTCTTCGCTGATAAGAAAAACTCGTCGTGTTGATACGTTTCACCTATTTTGTAGACACATAGGTAATGTTCATTCAATGAAACAGGGATCTGCGGAAATCCCTCTTTAGATTTTTCACTCCGAATCAAACTGACACCCTTAAAGTCATTCGAACACTTTTGATGATGAGTAATTATAACTTGCGCTCCTCTTGCTGCGGCAAATTCAATAGTCTCCGGGTCTTGCAGGGTATTCTGCAGTCTTCTAATGCCCTTAGATTCACTTGTTGCGAAAGGTGAATTAATTATTTTTTTACCGTGCACCATCTGAGAAGTTACATAATAAGATGAGTACTCTAGCGGCGGATCTGACATTGGCACTTCAGCGATTACAGAGATGTCATCCTGCTCCTTTAGCCAGTAGTATGTTTCCGGAACCTTACTGAGAGACCAGGTCGGTCTATTGAACGTTGTTGCATATTCAAATGCCATAAGTGCCACCAGAGGGATGATGATAACTGCATTCAGTAGATGCCGGTTTCCTGATGATCGTTGTTGTATCTTATAGACAAAATAAGCGAGTACGAGCGATGAGAATACAACCATCATCGCATGCATTGGTAAAAAGAAGCGTGCCAATACGCGCCAAAATGCAATATTAAATTGCGCCATATATCCAGGAATGGTCGTAAAGCTATACCCCCCAAACGTCTCAGTAAGCGGCATCATAAATGCCATACAGACGATTACCACCAAAAGAGATACGAAACCAAAGAAGTTTATTCTTTCTTGTTCCAATGACACTTGTCTTTGTCGTATTTTTTTAATCGCAATAGTCAAAGCCAAGATCATACCTGCTATAAAGAGGCCTAGAATTACATACCCAACATAAAGAGTGTTTTCGCTCACATTAGATCGTCTATTCTTAAAGTTTTGAGCATCCTGAAACCACTTTTGGTCTTCTAAAACAGGGTGCATCGCCGGCGGGAGCAAAAAATCTAACCTTTCGGCAGAGTAGTACTCGAGCTCATGAGCAATATTACCTCGGGCATCAGCTAAGTCTGACGAGACTTTACTGCCCATAAAAAGTTGCACCAATAAAAGAGGACTCGCCAAAAGCGTCAATGTGAACGCAGTTAAAACAAGAAGTTTAACCTTTTGTTTTAATACATTTACCTTCTTCACAAAGATCAAGTCATAGAGCAGCCCACTCGCCACTAGTGTCGCCAGCAGTACACTGCAAAGGAGTAAATAGTACCCGTCCGTATAAAAACCTATGGCAACAGCTATGGCTAATATTAGTGCCCTCTTTTTTGTGGGATTACTCCAGAATGCATAAAAGGCAGCAATCATAATAATAAAGACCCAACTAAAGACGTATGCGAGGTGAGCTGATGACTTCATTATGTGATACGGAACAAAAGCTGCAGCAAATCCGGCAAAAAAAGAGACCCAGATATTGCCAGTCAATCGCTTTATCAACCAATAGGCGCTCATAGACGTCAGCATAAAGCCAGCCATGGTCATAATATTGACTGCAGCAATAGGAGAAAATATTTTGGCGAGTACCCATAGAGGAATTAGCAGTAGTGACCACGAAACATATACGGGACTACCGATTTGCTCTCCGTTAGGATAATTAACAAGGTGCGTGTAAGCCCAGGCTGGGTTAAGATCCTGATCGGCAAAAAGTATCCATAAAAATCCGGCCGTCGCATCACCCGGCTGACCAGTAAATATTGAGGAGTTAATACTAAATAGAATCCAGTTTGTATAAATTGTGGTTAAGATAAAAAACAAGAAGCCTACTAGAAGATACTCCAACACGGAACCGTTAAGAAAATGCCGTCGCTTGGTTAACGAGCCTTTATTTAAGAAATTAATTTTTTTAAACATCAAAAGAGCTACACCTTCAATACATTAATGACTCACACTCATCCTATCTATAATACCGTAGTTGTTGATGCATTATCCCCATTATCTACAGCTCTTACATCTTTCCTATCTATCTACGGCTCAAAGATTTATATAAAACAAAAGCATAACTTCAAAAAAGTAACAAAACGCTATTCAATATATATTGAAGCTCAAGATATCTTCATTGCTTTTCACTGCCTACGCAGCTCTAGCAGTACTCTTGATATATCCTTTCATCATCGAGTCCAGCGGCACCTTAACCGCCCCTATCAATGATGGTTCAGGATTAACTATTTGCGTTGTTTTAGCTTTCTAAGAACCGCAGTCCATATTCCGGCTCCATACATTACCGTAAAGATCGGCGACAGAATAAATAAAGAAAACGCATCTTTAGCTTGAACGCCTAAAGCAAGTGCACCAAACAGCAAACCAAACCAGCCAATCGCACCAGCTACAATCCACCATAGCAGCAACCATGGCATACTAATGGTCAATACCAGAGCTACAATACTCCCTAGCAAGAATACAATCAATGGTATATAAAACCTGGTGCCAGGCCTCAGGAAGCCATCGACGAAATATTGCCCCCTATAAAAAGTATGTCTAATAAATGCTTTTATATTGGTTCGAGCAAAGTATGTGCAGCTAAATTCAGGCGATAACCAAATTGTATTACTTTCAGCCATATGACGAATCAGCAAGGTATCGTCACTGGAATGCTCGATGTCTATGGTCGTCCGCTCGAACCATTCAATTGCTTCGACAATTATGCTTTTGGGTGCAATAAACATGGTGGTTCCCTTCGGGTAGTAGTCGAAATCTTTCAGGCCGTATCCCGTTAGTTTTGGGTTACTAAAGTATCTGCGCCACCCAATGAATGTTATAGAATCACCAAATCGTGCAATGATATTACCCTGTTTTGCCACATTCACATGGCCGTTCCAGATAATTCGGTCGGGGTGTTCTAACTGCTGTTGCAGAACAAATTTTAGTGAGTCCTTATCGATCCATACTCTTGTGTCTATAAAAAGTATGTTTTCATATATAGCCGCTTCAACACCACGCTTGCGGGTAATAAAACGACCTTTATTCTCATGATGTAAGGCTGAAATTTTTAAATCTTTATCTTTTGATAGGGACTTAGCCACTTTGAACGTGCCGTCCTTGGAGCCATCATCGACAATTATTATCTCTACCTTTTTAAGAGAGGTTTCATTAATCGCCTCTTTAAGTCTTTGTGAAGTAGGTGCAAGCCAAGATTCTGCATTGTATGCAGGGATGACAATTGTTAAGCCGGATTTAGCTATGGGAGTATGGTCAGTTGTTGACATAGTGATTATTTACTTACCACTGTATAGTATAGATTGAATGTCTCAAAGAACTATACAAAAATCTGTTTGGTTTCTCCTGCTTTCACTGACCGCATCGGCTTTGAACTTTCTTTATTATCCAGTTGTCGCCCGCTTACTATCAATACAGCAATTTGGAGACCTTCAATTGGGTGTAGCCCTTATAATGCAGACTGCCGCCTTATTTACGGCTCTAAATATCATAGCCCTCTATCTCTCCGCACAAAAGAATAAGATTTCTCGTACCGTCCTTCACAGTATGGAGCGTTTCATTGTTACTACGTCGCTCATAATCTCGGTTCTTTTATCTCTTTTCGCTCCCGCTGTAGCAGCGCTCTTCGGCTTGTCGGATGTATCCGTTCTATACTTACTGGCTGTGATATTTATCTGTAATATTCCCGCTACAACATGGATAGGCGTTTTACAGGGTGACGGGCAATTCTTATCAGCTGGTATCATTGCAGTTATATCAGCTACTACCAAAATAATCGCTGCTGTCCTGTTAGTTATTGCCGGTCTCAATGTTTTTGGGGCGCTGCTGGGTATACTTATTGGTCAGCTGATTGTCCTGCCACTCGTGCTCTTGGCACATAAAGGTGAGAAATTGAAAATTTCCCATAGTTTGAATATTGTTCGAGTACCAGACTTAGTGGCTATCAAAAAGTATTCCTCATACTTCAAAATATTGTTGAGCTTGGCTGTTTTAGCAATGATCGGAACTCTTGATGTGGTAGTTGCAAAGGCAGTTTTAGCTCCTGCTGTTGCCGGTTATTTTGCACAAGCATCTACCCTAGCTAAAATACCGTACTATGCAGCAATCCCCCTGACGTTAGTTCTTTTTCAACAGTTGCTAACAAAGCGGTCAGCGCAAATAAGAGAACGCACTTTATTGAGTGGTACGCTTGCAGTCCTTCTGGTTATTCCTGTGCTCATGTTTATAGCTGCACCAGTAGGTTACGCGGTTCTTTTTTCCGGAAATATCCCTCATGCAATACAGGTCACTACAAGTCTTCTTAGCGCAGGTTTTATTGCGTATATATTCCTGACACTCTCCCTCTATCGCATGCTAGCCGAGAGAAAGATGAAATCTTTTTTTGCAACTAGTATTGTGGTAGGCTCTCTTGGAGTGCTATTTGTCATCGTCTCAGGTATAGTGAATACTCCATCGCCAGAGTTCATTTCACTATTGTTTAGCAGTTTAATGTTGTTTCTACTTATTTCAAGCGTGATAATATACCAGTATGCTGAGAGGAATCATGAATAAATATCACAAACCCAAAGTCTCTGTTGTTATGCCTGCTTACAATGAGCAGGATAATATTGAGTGGTTTTCAAAAGAGATAGCGAGCCAGCTTAAAAAGGCTGGTGTTGATTACGAGATTTACTACGTCGATGATGGCAGTAGCGACAATACCGCGAAGATAGTTACTGATCTTGCGAAAAACGACGCGCACATAAAACTAATTCGTCTTGCACGTAACTTTGGCAAAGAGGCTGCGACATCAGCAGGGCTTCATTATGCTACCGGTGATGCGGTAATCGTTCTTGATGCAGATGGACAACATCCGGCTGATCTTATCCCTCGTTTCATCGAGGAATGGAAGGGGGGCGCACAACAGGTTATTGGTATTCGTACCAGCAACGAGAAGGCGGGATTTGTTAAGACCGTTGGATCGAAGGTTTTTTACATGCTCTCTAACGCGCTTGGCGCGCATGTACGGCGCAACGCTACCGACTTTCGCCTTCTAGACCGTGAGGTTGTCGATACCTTTAAGGATTACACTGAACGTAAACGAATGACTCGAGCACTCCTCGATTGGAGCGGGTATGAGACTATATTTATCGACTTCGAAGCGAAGCCACGTTTGCATGGTGTCGCTGCTTATAGTGTCCGGTCCCTTATTCGCTTAGCATTAAATGGATACATCTCCTCAACACTGAAACCACTCTATATTATTAGCCTCTTCGGAGCCGTCATTACTGTTCTGTCTCTTTTTGCTGCGGCATTTATCATTATCGAACAGGTACTACTTAATGATCCGCTCGGTCTTGGAATTACCGGAACCGCCGTTATAGGGATATTTGTCATGTTCCTTGTAGGAATCCTGATGATCGCCCAAGGTATTGCCGCTATCTACATTGCCAATATCCATCTAGAGGTCCAAAACCGACCGCTTTATATTGTAAACCGAGCCCGTTCGATCATCTCAAAAGATAACCGCAACGAGTAATATTTTAAAGTAGCGCTTCAGGATAAGGGCATCCTTAGATTACAAAGACACCCCATACTCCAGTAGGTAGTATGGGGTGTTAGCTTATGAATCGTGGTTCACTGTACGCCGTTTCTAACGGATGTAACGCTCCTCTTTCAGGTATGAAATAACAATAGACGAAGGGGAGGTTGTATCGGTAAGCCTGGTAATTTTAGTCTCGTTCTTCTGTCTCCTGATAAAGTCTTCTAGTCGGTCTTTCTCGAGGTACGACAGCTCAACATTCTGTCCGAGCCCTTCGTTTCGTTCGGTTGTAAGCCGGTGAATCATAGCTGGTACACCCAGGAAGTAGGCATCCTCTTGTAGACCACCGCTATCAGTTAAGATATAGTCCGCCCTCTTCACAACTTGTATGAAATCCATGTACGCTAGTTTCGGTATTCGATATATTCCCGGCTTGTTGAGATACTTATCAAAGCCGGATACTTTAATCTTCTCTTTTGTCGTAGAGTGATCCAGGAAAACGAGCGGCTGTTCCTTTTTGGCCGCTTTACTTATGACGCTTAAGAATTCTTCGAGTTCTTTTTTGCGCTCAAGTAATTCAGTGCGGTGGATCGATACTAGTCCAAAGCGACTAGGGAGATTCAGTCCTTCAATAACCTTACTCTCAAAAGTATCTGCAATCGATAGGGCGTCTTTGGAGGTATTGTATTTGGTGTCTATGATATCGCCTTTAGTATTTTCGCGCTTCAAGTTCTCGATCGCAGCCTCATTAGGTGCAAAATGTATTCGGGCGATGCGTGATACTATTCGTCTATCAATCTCTTCGGGAAAAGGGTGAAACGTTCTGCCGCTTCTTAAACCCGCTTCGATATGCGAAACAGGCAAACCGAGCAGCCTTCCGAAATAACTACCGACTACAGTAGTTAAGGTGTCACCGTGTACGATTGCAGTGCTACGCGTTTTGAACTTTTTATCATAAGCCCGAAAAGTCTTACGGATTAAGCGGTACCGCCTAATAAAATTAAGGTGC
>PJQJ01000020.1:8557-8962 GCA_002861585.1 Candidatus Saccharimonadota bacterium
ATTAGAGGACAATACGAGCTTACCATGATGTACTGCCTCTGCAATAGGGAGACCCCAGCCCTCATAAAATGAAGGGAATACTGCAAAAAGAGCGTTTTGATATAACCAGGTAAGTTCTTCATCACCAACGTCCTTCATAGGAGTAATCAAAGAGCCGACGTAGGGATCGGTTGTGATCATTCGTCGAATGTCGTCAGTAAGCCATCCTTCTCGTCCCACGATAATTAGACGCGGTAATCGCATTTGCTTCTGAAGCCCAAGCTTGTAGGCATAGTAGAGCAATGCATGGTTCTTACGAACCTCCTGAGTACCAACACAGATGATAAATTCTTCGCCCTCTCGTATCGCCGCTGGTCGTTTTGTGCCGGATGACATTTTTATCTCATCACCCAAGCGGATAACCTC
>PJQJ01000020.1:9438-21670 GCA_002861585.1 Candidatus Saccharimonadota bacterium
CTCTGCTCACTTCAAAGAAAGCTCTCCTGTCTGCATCATATCGGAAAAAGGCCGTGTTTTCCTGCTGAGCAAACCGCGAAGCGAGCTGGTACTCGACGCGCTCAATACCAGTAAACCTTCCTGACCATTCACTCAGGTGAGTTAGGTCTACCCAAATCTTTTTATCGTGTGCCATCTTAGGTCTCGATTATCTTCATAATATTACCAACCGATTGTCCTTCGCGGGCTGAAGCGGCAATTCGTGCATTTATGGTACCGTCTTTTTGTCGTATCTCCTGCATAAGATCGTAAATATTATCGACGTAGTACTCGTGCAAGAACTCCCGATCAATCATCTCTTTAGCAGCTACGGCACGGTTCATCCGCTCGGTCTTATCACCGATAAGACGGCGAAGAGCCGGCAGAACGTCATCAAGGGAATCAACCTTGACTGCTGTATTATCGGGCAGCTCCGAATACCATCCAATATTACGCACAACTGGTATCACGCCGTATCGCATAGCTTCCAGTACCGTACAGGAGGTTTCACCACGGTACTCCATACGATAATTCACGAGCACGTTTAGACTGGCGAGTGTTGTCTGAAATTCATAATCGCTAAGGTTGGTGCTGATCCTAACAGTCGGGAGAGACTGCAGTCTTTCGAGCAAGCCCTTTTCGGCAAAGTTAAATCCAAAGACTTCAATAATACAATCAGAGAAGACTTTTTCGGTTGCAATACTTTCGATTATTTCGAGCCCTTTTACCCCAGCAAGAATACCACCAAGACCGATGCGCAGCTTACCTCGATCGAGAACCTGAGCATTGTAAGCCGGATTAGCAAACGTAAGATTAGCTCGCTTCACCTCTACTGGTTTTTCCAGTAGTTCAGAGACGGTTTGCTTTGTATATTCAGAGTGAACGATCAGTCCAAGCTGAGCGTTCGTTAGTGAGGTGATGTAGGAGCTTTTACCCTCCTTCACAAATGTATTAAGCTGCTCCTCTAGCTCGACACGCTTGACATCCATCACCCTTTCTTCCTTGAGGAACTTAAATAGGCCAGGCATATGGGTATCATGGACAATGATTATTCCCGGCAGGGCAAGTGCGTGTTGAGCTGTAACGAGATGGTTTTCGCTATTACCCATGTGGTAAATAACGGCATCGTACTCTGCATATCTTTTGGCGTTAAACTCTTTTACGTCGTAACAGTTAGTTACGTATGGCAAGTAGTTAGGACGTACTTTTTTGTCCTCGACAATACTTGTTTCAAAGTAATAGTCGATATCGAACCGACGACTTAACGCTGGATGCAGCTCAAGCAGTGTCTTACCTATTGCAGAGTAACTACTTGGCTTTGGACCCAAAACCGCAATCCTTGGTTTATTCACCACAGGTTCTTTGATGGCAATACCAAGCGAGCGATCAAGATTATGTGCAACCTGTCTCCAGTTATACTTTGCGGCAATCTTAACGTAGCCCTCATTATCAACCGGATGACCCTTCTGATCGTATGCAGTTTTTATGCCGGTCTGAATACTTCCCGTGTTATACGGATCGACGAATATAAATGCATCAGGCGAAACCTCACGGAAGACCGGTATATCAGAGCAGACAACTCGCTTTTTAAACTCAGCAGCTTCAAGTAGCGGCATACCAAGGCCTTCGTTCTCAGCTGCAAACAGGACAAATTCACTGTGCTTATATAGCCATGCGAGCTCATCATCGCTGATATTATCTGTAAAGACAAGATTCCTGCTTAAACGGTTAAGTTCTTCTTTTTCAAAGTCGGTAAAGTGAGAGGTGATTACTAGCTGTAGATCGGCACCATTCTCGTCGAGGAATGACTGGAAAGCCGCTGCGCACCGTTGGTTGTTCTTGCGCAGATCATTGCCCGTCGGCATAAGGACAAATGGTTTCGTATATCTTTGTCTGAATTCAGCATCTGTTTCAGGTGCGGTAGTTATGGCTGCGGCAGAATCAATAACCGTCACCTTTTTACCTTCTAACCCAAGGTATACAAGCATGTCATCACGCACCGATTGCGAGATTGTTACCACATGATCGGCTTTAAATAGTGTCTTGAAGTGGGCTAAGTAATCCTGCACATGCATCATCGGGAAGTATCGCTCGAAGAACTGCAGTGGAATGATATCGTGCATCAGAAGAACGTTCTTCGTGCCACTAGGAAATACAGGGCAAGCAGGCCCTAAGAACAGGCAGGGGATAAGAAAACTAACATGTTCATTGTTCAGCTGCGCCTTATTCAAAAAACGATCTAGAATCTCTTCGTTTTTCTGTTGGATATCTTTTACCTTTTTTGAACTCGGCGTGAGGAGGTTAATATCGTGCGTGCTGAAGCGAGGCATTTCAGCACTTACTCGCGAACGCATCTCATCATTGAATGAAAGATTGGTGTTGAACAGAAGCGTTACGTCATACTCCTCACGATCATGAAGGGCTTTAAGAAGGCTAAAAGTATATTTGCCCATGCCACGCTCCCATGCGGAAGTCTGCAACACTTGAGCATCAACAACTATCTGCTTGTTACTACTACTCATCTTATAATCCTCTTAATAATCTTCTTTAGCCCCGTCCAGCAGAACCAAGCAAATTTAAGGCTTACCATAAACAACCCAAACAAGAATCGATACATACCGCTTAAAACAGTATAGAGAAGACCGTTCTTAGGTAGGACATAAAACGAAGCGACGTCCGTTCTTTGCGCTGCTGCTAGTATTTCTGCTCTATTAGTCCTATCTATATCACCATATCTGCCAAGGGCAGACTCGATAAGAGAACGATTAGTCGAGGCCGGCTTGTTTAGTTTCTTTAAGTTTGCGGTGATCTTACCGTCAACTTTATAGATTATTTCACCAACCAAAGGCTTCACGCCTCGTGCTCGAGTATGGTTTAGTTCAGCATGAAGCCGAGCATTCTCGCGATTTAGCCGCGAAATTTCAAATTCCAGCTTCAGATTGATCTGTTCGAGTTCAGTAATCTTGTCTTTATATTCCAATGTAGTACTTCCAAAAAGAGTTAATTCTCTTATTAATTTAACTACTATTATACCAGTAGCGACAGAGAAGGGGCTTAAGTTGTCCGTCGAAGAATAGCTACAAGTTTATCAACCGAATGCGCCCACGTAAATAGGGCCGCTTGCTGCTTGCCTTGCTGAGAAAGTTTGCTTGCAAGTTGATGATCAGTTGCGATTTTACTGATAGCACCTGCAATAGCCGGTACGTCGAGTGGATCAACCTGCAATCCACCGTTCCCTACCACCTCTGGCAGCGACGTCGTATTGCTGACGATAACTGGGGTACCACACGCCATTGCCTGCAGTGGTGAAAGTCCAAACCCTTCGTACAGAGCAACATGGATAAGGCCCGTAGCACCAGAAAGAAGTGCTGGTAAGTGTTCGTCCGGAACATATCTGTCGGGTCGAATTATCCGAATACCTGCTTCTTTTGCTCGTTCAATAGAGTGCAGTATATCTTCATTATTCCATCCATCAGCCCCTACCATTACTAACGAATGCGAGCGCTGTATTTCGGTCGGCAACAGCATAAAAGCCTCTATCATCTTTTGGATGTTTTTGCGCGGCTCTAGATTACTAAGGAAGATAAAGTAATCACCATCAATCTCATACGTCTTTTTCACGGAACTCACTTCATCAGGCGACCTTGGGGAGAACTCATCATGATCAATACCATTAAAGACAACCCGTACCTTGTCTTCCTCTAGTCCGAATACATCCTCGATCTCCCTCTTGGAAAATTCCGACACTGTAATAACGGTATTCGTGCGCTGCACCCACGAAGGAAGAAACTCACGAAGCATACGCAGGTTTAGGGGGTGTATAAACTCAGGATGACGCGCATAGGCCACATCGTGTACATACGTGAAGGACTTTGATCCTTTCGTAAGCGGCCAGTTAGTGAAGTTACCAAACAGATAGCTCCCTCGTCCAAAGAGGAGATCCATCTTCGGCAGCAGTCTCATACGGTTTAGTTTATTAACCACTCGCGCAGGAAGCGGCACTGTCTTTAATGAAACTCGTTCACTAAAGCCGTAACGATTGATTACTCCGTGCTTCAACAATGGTACAAGAAGAATAATAGTAATATCTTTAGGGGCGCTCTTGTCGAGTTCCTTTACAAGGTGTAGGACCGTATGGCCGATACCACTAATCTTATCCGTACAAATTGGTGCTGCATCAATAAAAAGCTTCATACACTAAGCGGTGTCAGTACTTATCTGCACATCGACTGGCGGAGTTATACTATAAGCCGTCCGCTCTTCTTTTTTGACATCAAATACCAAGGCTTCATTCCACCAGTCAGCAACATTACGCCCATCAGTTTCATGGATATTTACGCCAAGTGTATGTTTACCGTCTGCAAGAATATTCGGAATTTGCCACGTTACATGAAGCGTATCACCAGCTTTCACCGATTGGATCTTCTGCTTTTTTATCTGCGTGTTCGTACCAAGAATCCTGTTGCCCGCTGCATCTTGCAAGAAAAAGCCAACGACCGGTACTTCAATTGCCTTCGCAACCTTGATTGTGGCTTTAATGGTAATTGCTTCAGTCTCATCACGAACTGTCTTCGGCAGAACTTCAACATGCGTAAATTGAGCACGACCATCACCCCATCGTTCTTTATCTTCTGGGTCGTCGTCTATCTTGTCGTCCTGCTCAATAAAGAGTCGGCTGTACTTGGTTGCAATCTCTTCTGCATCTCCACGAGCAATGATTTCACTCTTCTCGATTAGGATAGCCCTGTCACAAAACTCACGTACCGCACCCATATCATGCGTCACAAAGATGACTGTCGTCTTATTCTTTTTGAGTGACTTAAAGTATTCAAAACATTTACGCTGGAACGATGCGTCACCAACTGCTAATACCTCGTCAATTAAAAGAATGTCAGCCTTCGCCCTTGTTGCTAGCGAAAAGGCTAAACGGACCTGCATACCCGAAGAGTAGTTCTTCAGCTTCTGGTCCATAAAGTTTTCAAGTTCAGCAAAGTCAACGATATCCTGGTACTGCTGGTCAATCTCCTGTTGCGAGAATCCAAGCATTGCTCCATTAAGATAGACATTTTCACGACCCGTTAGATCGGGGTTGAAGCCGACACCAAGTTCAATAAACGGCACCAACTTTCCCCTTGTCTGGACAGCCCCTTTTGAAGGGGTGTAAATACCGGCAAGGATCTTAAGAAGCGTACTCTTACCACTTCCATTGCGTCCAAGAATTCCAAAGAATTCCCCTTGCTTTACATCGAAAGTAATATCGCGAAGTGCGTTTTGGACTTCTACCGTTCTCCTCTGCTTATTCTTAAAGACACCCGTCACTGTTCCTTTGATAGACTGGGTGCGCTCATGCGGCAAGAGGAAACTCTTGGAAACATTATCAACGTTGATTGCGATCGTTTGGTTGTTGGATGTATTAGTGTTACTCATCGACTAAACCTCTTCTGCAAAATACAGTGATCGCTTTTTAAAATACATGACTGCAGCTAGACCAGTTATTAGGATTATCGTTAAAGGTATAAGTGTCCATATAGGAGCGGCGATTGAAGCGAGTGTGTCGGTCTCTTTCGTGACGAGAGCATAACGAATATCTTGTATGGACTGTGCGACAGGGTTAATAAGCAGAAGCTTGGCAACCTCAGGCCATTTTTCAGTCACAAGACTGAGTGGATAGATAATGGGCGTAGCGTAAAACATACCCTGCATAATCACCTCCCAGATGTAATTGATATCCCTTAGGCGAACAAAGAGAGCGCTTAAGATAAACGCCAAAGCCATTGCAAACACAAACAGCTCAAAGACAAACAGTGGCACAAGTAGGGCACTCCAGCCCAGATCGACATCTGAAAACCAAATAAAAATACCGATAACAATAAAGTTTAGAAAAAGATTAATAAGAGCAGAAAACGCAGCCGATAGGATTATGACGTACTTTGGAAAATTGATCTTCCTAATAAGATCGCCCTTGTCGACGATTGCTGTCACGCTGTTATTTGTAATCTCGGAGAAGAAGTTCCACAGAACAATACCAGTCAAAAGGTATATTGGATAATTAGGAATTGTATCGCCAAGTCGCAAGAACTGTGCAAAGACCACATATAGGATAGCAAAGAGCATCAACGGCCTAAGCAAAGACCACATATATCCTAGTACTGATCCTTGATACCGAAGCTTGAAATCAGTAATAACTAATTGCCGCAGCAAAATCAGCGAATAACGATATTTTTGTAAAAAAGCCATATATTTGTGATCATTATATCCTAAAACCCTTCTGTAGTTAAACGTATCAGCAAAATAGCTGTTAAATATTCTTGTTTACTTCTTTTTGCATTAAAATAGTAGCTATAGTACTTAATCTATAAACAGGCAATATTTTATGGCTTTAGAAGCAACAGGAAACAATTTAAGCAAAGAAGCGCTCATCGCGCAGGTTCAAGAAACCGTCGATCAGAATGATTATACAATCGTCGATACTGATTTAGGACGTCCATGGGGCGGTTTTTACCGATTGGATAATGGTGATGCAGAGCGATTTGCGGCACAGTATTTTCCAGAGGTAGAGTTCGAGACATTTGAGGGATTAAGCCCTAAATTTCTGCTCGTCGCTCCAGGTGAGCAGCTATCATGGCAACTACATAACCGCCGTGCTGAACTTTGGCGCGTCCTTGAAGGTCCAGTTGGCGTAAAGCTGAGCAACACCGATGAACAACCATCAGAAGTTCGAACGTTGCAACCAGGTGAAAGTATTCAATTTGACACAGAAGTACGCCACCGACTTATCGGTTTAACTGGTATCTGGGGTTTGGTTGCAGAGATTTGGCAACACACTGATCCGGCTAACCCATCAGACGAAGACGATATTATTCGCCTGGAAGATAATTACGGCCGTTAATCCATGGCACGGATTGCGATTGACGCTCGAATTATTTACACAACCACTGGACGCTATATTGAGAATTTAATCCGTAATCTCGCTGAAATCGATACGGTTAACGAATACATTGTCCTGCTCGATCCAAAGGATATAGATCGCTTCGATGTGCCCAATATGCGATTTAGTAAGGTTGCTGCTCCCTATGAACAGTTTTCATTTGCAGAGCAATTTGGCTTTCGTGGACTGCTTGGACGTATTAATGCCGATTTGGTGCATTTCACTGTTCCGCATCGGCCTGTGCTTTATTTTGGCAAGCAGGTAACGACAGTTCATGATCTAACACTACTTAAAACATATAACTCTGATAAGAACTGGTTAATTTTCCACGCCAAGCAATTTGTTGGGCGGTTCGTTTTTTGGAGCATTGCCCGGACGTCTAATCGTATCATTACTCCGACTGAATTCGTAAAAAAGGATTACCAGCTCTTTGCACACATAAAGAGCGATAAGATTACCGTGACCTATGAAGGAGCTGCCGAAACACTCGCCTCACAGGAGCCGATTGATTACCTTGTCGGCAAACAGTTCCTCTTATGTGTTGGTAATCAGAGCGATTATAAAAATATTCGTCGATTAATGCAGGCTCATCAGGAACTTCGTAAGGTTAATCCTGAATTATTGCTGGTATGCGCTGGAAAACTGTCTGGGAAAAATGGCGTTACACTGGTGCGTAATAAGCAGTGGGCGGGTGAGCAGGGATACGAGGGGATTATCTATACCGATTTTGTGAGTGATGAGCAGCTATCGTGGCTGTATCGTCATTGTGCGACATATGTATTCCCATCGTTGATGGAGGGCTTTGGCCTCCCCGGACTCGAGGCTATGGCGTGTGGCGCGCCAGTTGCCAGCAGTAACGCAACCTGTCTTCCAGAGGTATACGGTGATGCGGCTCACTATTTTAATCCGCTTGATACTAACGACATGGTTCGCGCGATCTCAGACATCTTAGACAATGAACACCTCCGAAATGGTCTGATCGCTAAAGGTTTTTCGCGTGTTGGACAGTTTTCCTGGCAACGCATGACCCAGCAAACATTGGATGTTTACCAACAAGTACTGGCTGAAAAATAAATCCCCTACTCATTGGTAGGGGATTCTTTGGCGGTAGGGGAGATAACAACATGGCGATCCCTCCCCTCCCCTTCAGATGATGTGGAAAGGTTTGCAAATTCTCCAATAGTATGGTGTACAACTCTTCTGTCAACAGCACTCATAGGACGAAGTGCTTTTGCTTCTCCACTCTGCGTCACCTCCTCAGCCCATCCCCTCACCTGCTCAGCAAGGCGCTCAGCACGCTGCCGCTTGTAATCAGCGACATCTATATTAACGCGAGTTAACTCTGCCTGCTGGTTTCGAAGAGCCATGGATACAAGCAGCTGTAGTGATTTAAGCGTATCGCCTCGCTGGCCAATTAAAAAGCCATTGAGGTGTGATGATGGAATACTTAGCTCAATAACATCGTCGCTCAGGGTAGCAGTAATATCGGTATTAAGACCAAAGAAAGAGATGATATCCTCTAGGTTCTTTTTTGCGTATGCGATTGATGCCTCTTTGTCCATGTCTGTTTATCTCCGTTTACGCTTCTTCTGGGTCTGCTTCTTCTTAACAATCACGACCGGTTGCGATTCAGCTTCAACACTCTGTTGCACTATTTCGGCAACCTCGGCCTTCTTAGCGCGAGTTTCGGCTTTTTGCCCTTTAGTAGCGGAGGCCTTCTTAGCCTTAGAAGAGCCAGACACCTCGCTCATCTCTTGCTCATCCTCTTTCAGCAGTAGGTGCTGCTGAATAACAGCAACGAGACTTGATACAACAGTATAGAGCACCAGTGCACCTGGCAAGTAGAGCATAACAACCAGCGTAATAAGCGGCAGTATGGTAATCATATTATGGCTGATAACAGTACTGATCTCGGTCTGATCAACATCCTTGCCTTCGGCTTGTTCCTTTAGGATATCCCTCAGTCGTCTTCCATCTTCAGGTTTTGGCGTAATTTGACGGGACTGGATGTACTGTAAAATTGCCGCTACGATCGAGAGCAGAACAAGTGGAATAATCACCGCGTTCTGCGCCAGTGCACGCTCTGCAAGATTGATAACATTCAGGAGTGTTTCGTTAAAACCGGCTGGGTTAGCAATCAGTGCCCTTACAGCCGCTAAACTTTCGACTGGCTGATACGTAAACTGAGCAATTTTGTCGCGCTCTGAGGTAACGATTGTAATAACCCGAAAGAGCGCAATATAGATAGGCAGCTGCACAAACAGAAGACCCAGTGATCCAAAGGGACTGACACCCTTTTCGCGGTACAGTTCAAGCTGCATCTGGGCCTGCAGCTGCTTATTACCCTTCGCTCGCTCCTTAATGCGCTTAAGCTCCGGTGCAAGGTCACGAATTAATTTAGTATGGTGAAGCTGCTTGCGAATGAGCGGCCACATAAGGAGGCGCACCAAAATCGTGAATATAATAACAGCAATACCAAAGTCACTACCAGGCAGTAGCCCATAGATCAGCATTAGTACATTAAAGATCGGCTGAACGATCAAAATATCAAATAAACTCATATCTTTAACAATAATATCACGGGCTTGGCTAGTTAATCAGCTTTTTTGACCAGCCCGGCTTCGTTCAGTAGTTGCAAGACGACCGCTTCGAGTTCTTCGTGCGGTATAACCATTGTTGCACCGTCGAAGACAATAATTGCAATATCATACGGTTGCTCCAGATCATTCCAGTGGCGTCTGACGATTTCGTAGATACGTCGTCGAATGCGGTTGCGTTTGGTCGCAGCTTTAAAGACTTTTTTAGCAACAACAATCGTTACCCGTGAGTGTACACGTGAAGGGTTTTTGCGGTAACGCAGTGTTACCGCGCGTTGACGAACTGTATCACCATGCTGGTAGAGTCGTCGAACGCTGCCATGGCCATGAAATCGGTAGCGATGCTCTAACATAATAGTAAGTACTTATGAGTATAACGAAAAAAGTCGTCTTACAAAGACGACTTTTTTACTTCCCTACCTCTTTTTAGAAGTACTTGTTAAAGACAGGCGGCCTTTTAGGCGACGTGCTTTCAGGACAAGTCGTCCAGTCTTGCTCGCCATACGGGCGCGGAAACCATGTACTTTTGCGCGGGAACGCTTTTTTGGTTGAAAGGTTCGTTTTGGCATATGCTCCCTAACTTACTGCAAATTGCCCCAAAAGACAACTTGGTCTTGTCAAATCTTATTTATCCTGAACTAGTATCGCAAACTTTTCCACATAACTCAAGTGTTTATCCACAGATTTACAGGGGTAATTTTAGGCTGTGTATAACTTACCGCTATAAAACAACTGATATTTTGTTCATTCTAGGAGTTGTGGAAAACTCTGGTTCTGTCGTATATTATGTACTAGAACAAACGAATAACAACTGGCAATTCTTTGGGTTCCATTGGGGTATAAGTGTAAGTGAGGGTATGTGAATAGTTCTTTGTGGCAAACAGTATTAGGAGAGATAGAGCTCACTGTCTCTCGTGCTAGTTTTGTAACTTGGTTTAAAAATACCGAGTTGCTTGAGTGTGATGATACGACCGTAACGATCGGCGTGCCAAATATATTTGCGAAGCAGCAGCTCGAAGTGAAGTTTAATAAGCAGATTACTGAAACGCTTCACAAGAATGGCATAGCCGCTCATCGGGTTACCTACATTATTAACTCTGCCAATAAAAAACGCTCCCCCTCGTCAACATCATCAACAAAGAGTGTTATCGATGCAATTGATCCACGCCCTATGGTCGCTGCCAGAGAGACAGCCAGCTCGTCCCCTACCCGAACGACAAGCGGTCCAAGCAATGGTCTGAATCCTCGCTATACCTTTGATACCTTTATTGTTGGATCCAGTAACGAGCTTGCTTATAGTGCCTGCCAAGCGGTCGCTGTTCATCCGGGCGTAAAGTACAACCCACTCTTTATCTATGGCGGGGTTGGCCTAGGAAAGACCCACCTTATTCAAGCGGTCGGTAATGGTGTGATCGCGAATAATCCAGAGTCGCGAATCCTCTATATCAGCTCTGAGACATTCGTTAATGAATTTCTTGACTCTATTCGCTTTAAAAAGCAGGGATTTGCCGATCGTTATCGCAATGTTGACGTCCTGATTATTGATGATATGCAATTTATTGCCGGAAAAGAGAAGACACAGGAAGAGTTCTTCCATACATTTAATGCCCTTCACCAAGCAAATAAACAGATTATTATCAGTTCCGATAAACCACCGAAATCGATCCCAACCCTTGAAGACCGCCTGCGAAGCCGCTTTGAGTGGGGTATGACAATCGATATCCAGATGCCTGATTTTGAAACGCGCTGCGCCATCCTACAGACAAAGGCGAACCAGTCACAGATAAACCTCAATCGTGAGACCGTCGAGTATCTTGCCGAAAACGTAAAGACGAATGTTCGTGAACTAGAAGGTGCGCTTAACCAGCTGCTTGCTTTCTGTGAGATGCGCGGTATCGAACCAAACGCTACGGTAGCCGCTGGATTAATCGGTAACGTCCGTGCAACTCGCCCGCATCACATAACGGCTAAACATATTATTCAAAAGACTGCTCAACATTTTCAGGTTGATACGGCTGAAATTCTCAGTCCAAAGCGTGATAAGCACATTGTTGTTCCACGTCAGATTGCTATGTACCTACTGCGTAGTGAGCTTCATTTGAGCTTTCCAAAGATTGCCCAAGAGCTTGGTCGCAAAGACCACACTACTGCTATTCATTCAATTGAAAAGATAGAAAAAGCTCTGAAGCTTGATTACATTATTCGTCAACAAGTAACGGAAATACAGGAAAAACTATATGCGTAAAAACTGTGTACAACGTGTGTCTGAAGCAGCGCAAAAGTATGTGGAACAACTACCCCAGATAGTCCGGCTTTATACACAACTAGCACTCAAAGCACCTACCCTGTGTGTAAAAACAGCAGAACGTACACAGTTTACCCGTTCTCTATCCGCCGCTTTTACACAGCCCTTTTGGCCTCCTCAACTCCTTACACAAACAGCTTTTACACATAATCCACATAGCCTACTACTATGACTATTACTTTTATATATAAGAAATAAGAAGGGAAAGAAAAGATGAAGCTTACCGTCACACAAGAGAATCTGAGCCGAGCACTAAACATTGTTGGCCGAGTTGCAAGTAGTAAAACACCTCTTCCGATCTTGAACAATATTTTGCTTCGAACAGACAACAACCGTCTCCTACTAGCTGCAACTAACCTAGAGATTGCAATCACTGAACATATT
>PJQJ01000020.1:21691-32679 GCA_002861585.1 Candidatus Saccharimonadota bacterium
GGATCAATTACTATCCCCGCTAAACTCGTTAGTGAATTTATTAGCAACTTGCCAAAGGGAAATGTTGAGCTAAGTGCAGATGGCACAAAACTACATATCAGCTCCGGTACGTTTAGCTCAACCATTCATGGAATGTTGCCAGATGAGTTTCCTGCCCTGCCCGATATTGCAACTGACCAAATTTACACCATCCCAGCAGCGCAGCTAAAAAGAGCAATTACACAAACAGCTCCTGTTGTTTCGCATGATGATACCCGTCCTGTCCTGACTGGCGTCTACTGCCATGCATTTGACGGCAAACTATTCTTTGCAGCAACAGACGGCTACCGGCTTGCTGAGCGCCAACTTGGTGACGTTGATGGTGAGGTTATCGCAATCATACCGTCACAGACCGTACAGGACGTCGTGCGCGTTATGGGAGACGATACAGAAGCGGTCGAGGTGCTATTTGATGAGAACCAAGTACGATTCCGTTTTGCTGATACCGAAATCACGAGCCGTCTTATCGACGGAAACTTTCCTGATTACCGCCAACTTATTCCGCAAACGTCTGATATTACAATCGAAGTCGACAAGAGCGAATTTAGCCGTATCACAAAGATCGCTAGCTTGTTTGCACGCGAAAGTGGCGGCAGTATTACCATCAAGGCAGATAGTCAGAACAGCTCAGTGTCAATTCATTCCGTTGCATCGCAGCTTGGTGAGAACACATCAAGTGCAGCGGCGCGCGTCACTGGTGATGGGCAGGTAACCCTTAACTCTCGCTACCTGCTAGAAGCGCTCAACTGTATCGATGGGAGTGCGATCTCCTTCTCGTTTAGCGGTAAGCTCTCACCGTGTGTTCTTCGTGCAAGCGATAGTAAGACCGACGATTACCAGCACATCATAATGCCATTAAAGAGTTAGATTAGGAGCTGTCAAAAGAGTGCTCCGAGGGGTAGGCCTGTATCACTTTCGTTCATATGATGAGCGTACCTTTCGGTTTTCTCCGGCTGTGACGATTATTAGCGGACCAAACGGCAGCGGCAAGACAAATATCTTAGAGGCACTCTTTGTCGCCTATCGAGGTAGTTCTTTTCGCGGCAGCGATCAGGAGGCGCTGCAGTTTAGTCAGGAGTGGTGGCGTCTTCTTATCAAGCACGAAGACAGTGAACGAACAGTGACTTTCGATAGTACTAAGACGACAGCGAGAAAACAATTCACCATCAACGGTGCAAAACGAGCTCGCCTCAGTGCCCAATTCAAACTGCCCGTCGTCCTGTTTGAGCCCAACGATTTACGGCTGCTCGATGGTTCACCGGCGCGGCGGCGTGATTTTATTGATGACTTTATTGCCCAGCTAGAGCCTGCCTACGCGACAATTGTAGGTAGATACGATAGAGCCCTTAAGCAACGCAATAACCTGCTCAAACAGCAGCACGTAACCGCAGATGAGCTGTTTGTGTGGGACGTTACACTCAGTGAAGCCGGTGCACACATTATTAGAAGCCGGGCAAAGTACACTGAGGTACTGAATCATCATCTCTCGACGCTCTATCAATCAATCGCCCATACATCTGATACAGTACGGGTTGTCTACTCGAACGAACTGAAGGACGAGGTCGACGTGCAGCAGCGATTTATGCTTGAGCTGCATAAGTTCCATAAGCGGGATCAAATGCTGGGATTTACAAGTATTGGTCCGCACCGGGACGATATTATCTTTTTCCTGAACGCTAACCCGGCCGCGGCGAGTGCTTCTCGCGGCGAGACGAGATCGATCGTCCTCTCGCTAAAATTGCTCCAAATAGAGCTCCTGCGGGATAGGAGTACGACAACTCCCCTACTCCTGCTCGACGATGTCTTTAGTGAACTTGATAGTACCAGGCGGCAAGCACTCATCGATACGAGTGCTCATACACAAACGATTATCACGACGACTGACGCCGACGTGATAAAGCAGTATGGCAACAGTAGCCTACTGATCAATCTATAGGTTTTCGCCGTAAACAAGCTTGTACTGCGTGTAGTTTGGAATATTCTTCTGTAGGTAATCAGTCACTGCTTTTTTGGTAGATTCATCAATATTCTGAACTGGTCGAAATTCAGGATCCGGTCCCGTAAAACCACTAACGACTGGCGCTGCATAGATAATATTATCGAGTGTTGAGAGTGCAATTGTACCGTCGGTGTATGGAAGTTTCTTTATGAGAGCGTTACCGTCAGTTGCAGCCGTATCAAGATCGATAACGTATCCATCAGGAACACTATTGCTGCCTGAAAAGGCCGAAAAGAGCACCTGGTTACCAGTGACATTAAACGAACTAACTCGAAGCGGTGTGTTCGCAAAAGCACTGGTTGCACGGCGAGCTGACACATCAAGTACGAAGATACCACGATCAACAGTATCGAACAGTAACCGGTTGTTATCTAACCAGCGAAGATCAGTTACATATGATAGATCATAGGAAAACAGCCGCTTCGCCTGGTCGTTATAGACACTAAGTGTTGTCGTATGCTGCACTGCAACGTGTTTGCCATCATCAGGAACGGCAAATTGTGCAACGTCATTAACGTTCCCGAGGTTTATGGTCTTCTCTTCTTTACCGGTGCTATTACTAAAGAGTTTTACTAAGTAATCACGTTTTGCACCGGCTTTATCACCTCTTTGTTCTTCATGACTATCGTCGGATGCACCGACAAAACCTTCACCATAGCCGATTGCCGTGAAGGTATTTCCAATACTCGTAGCAGGCAGTCCCTCTTCATTCGAAGCAGTATCCTTTAATGATGCAAAGGTACGGATAAGTTGCGTGTCTCTAAAGACATCAAGCTTTGCATCGTTGCCTTCACCGTAATGAACGGCAAAATTAGTACTATTTGCAACCTGTGGTCCCTGTATCGTACTTACGAAATTCTCATCCACATAGACCTTTTGAATCTCCGATGCGGCATTCGTCTTAAAGTTAAAGACATGCGGTATATACTCTTCGTCATCGGTTGCCTTTAGACTCAGGAGACGGTCGTTTGAAATAACTTTTTGGAAACTAAACGGCGGTGTTGGCCGTACCTCTGCGCTCATACCGGTAGGGTCATTTGCCCTATGAGCTAACATCATTGTCGATGTGTTATTGCTAATACTGAGCACCTCGGTATTAGAACCGTAGGTTAATTCATGTAGGGTTCCCGTCGCGACGCGGCGTACTTGACGCGGAGCAACGTCCTTGAATGAGGCGGTTGTACTCCTAAAGAAGCTCGGTACATTCACGCTAGAAAGGGCCGATACGTTTGCACCTTCAAAAACAAGCGTATACTCACCGCTTCGGACGATCCGCCACCCGCCTTCAAACGCCTTCCCCTCTGGCTTATCAGCCTCTAGTTTATGGAGAGTGTAGGTACCACTCTCGTTGCTACGTTCAATCTTAACAATGCCGTGTGTTCCAATAAAGATAAGCAGTAGGAGTAGTAGTAGTGCGCCAAGCGCAAGTGATACCGCTTTGAGAACTTTTTTCTGTGTTGCTAATTGATATTGATCTTGGTTCATTTTTTCTACTCCGGCAAAGCCTGAAATAATGTTGTTAAGAGTGGTTGTACATTTTGGAATGGATAACGAGTACATGATGCACCAGAACAGCCCATTCGCATGGCATATGGCGGCGGCAAGATATCAAAGTGAAGGTGTGGGGGTGTCCCCTGTGCATCGTCTTTGGTACCGATATTGCCTAGCGGCGTCCCAGTTGTGACGGCCTGATTATCTGCTACTTTAATCGTCCCTCGACCCATGTGTGTGTAGTAGTAGACATTCCTATCATCCCCGAGGATAACAACATGTGCTGCTCGGCCTTCATTAATCTTCACTACCTTACCGGGTGCTGCTGCGACAACTAGTGTTCCAGTAGAGATCATGATATCAGCTGCATTGTAATCGTGGTGACAGTTGCTCTGGCTGGTATGGCACCATGGGTATGGTTTATTTCCGGTAATAGCTGACTTTGTTGTCTGAAGCGGGAAGGCTTTTCCATCGACAACTGCAATACTACCACCATCTGTTGGACAGCCCGATGCATCTCGCAGTGAATCAGGTGCGGGTGTTGCGCCAGGAGTGGTCCCGCCATATCTCGCAAGGGCAAGATTGGCGTAGTGTAGGCGCTTACCAAGAACCGGTTTTCCGGCCCGTTCAAATTCACGCTCAAAGAGCAAAACCGCTTCTTCGACGGTTGCCGTTGCCTTTATTCTTTCGGCCGTCTTGTTATACGGCGCTACATTATTCATCTCATACCAGATGTACTCAAGCTGCACTGCAAGATCGCGTGGATTGCGAGGTGCAGCCCATTTTACGAGATCAGCCCAGCGCTCATTTACTGTCCACTGTGCGATACCACGACCCGGTCCGCCTCCCTGTTGATTAGAATTAGGATCGAGCGCTTCGCTACCTGACTCCCAAATTAGGTTACCAAGGATACCAGCCGTCTGATTAGGACTCAAATCCTTACCAATAAAGAAATTCCATGCCTTTTCTAGGTTGTCTGATCCAATCAGGGTTACTCCACCGTTATCCTGGCCTAAACCTGCGCACTCGAGTGCATCGGCTTTTGGATCGTAAAACAGGATCTCATTTTCAGGCAGATCAAGCCCTTCCCTTTCCTGCGTAAAGAACTGAGCATTGGCAGGTAGGGTGTTGGTAATAGCCAAGACGACCGCCAGTACGATGACGGAGAGTCGCTGTAGGATGTGATGTTGCATTTTTTTCATAGTCGTTAATCCCTTGGACAGCCTGCTAATACACGCTCACCCTTTATTGATACGTGTATGTGATTACGGTGGGAGTTAAGGGTACCAGCTGGATACGCTGAGTGTTCACCGTTTTTAAGTGTCGATGTCCCTGGGGGCATCGGGCTAAAGATTAGCTCGTTGAGATTTAGGTTAGCACGGTTATTATAGAGCCACGGAACAACCGTCTTTGCAACTTCCTCGTTAGCGATATCGACCGCTAGACCACTGTAGTGGTTGGAAGTGTAGCCACTATCAGAACAGTTATCATGACCAGTTTTAATCACCGAAACACGGATAGGAACTTTTAGCTCCTCAACGAGCGTCAGTAGTAGCTGCACAACAGGATCTTTGGCGGTGCCGTTGGTAATGTCTTGGCGAGGAGCATTAGAATCTGTTGTAAAGAGCGGATTATTGAGTAGACGGTTGTTTAATTCGGCGCGCGGACCAGTTATAAGATTAGCGTTGCCGGTTGCAGGGTTGCTAGCTTCTGGGGCTGTGCCGTCGATCGATAGTTTTTCGCCACTCCACTGCTCGAGCATACCCTCGTCGATACCACCGTCAAAGGTGTACCAGCGGAACATATTCTGTTTTTGTGTACCCTTTTGTTCGATACACTGCTTTTCACTCCCCTTTTCAGGATTTGGCGAGTATGGTGTATTCGTGTTGGTGCAGTTCTTAAGGAAATCATCGTACTCACTATCGGGTACTGGAATACCCTCTGCGTCAATAAACCTGTTGGTATACATATATTCGATAACAGCATCAGGATCGTATTCTGGAGCCCCAACCTGATCAAGGTTCATACCCATTCGAACAACGCATGATGGATAGGTAGCAAGATTAAGTTGTTCGTATTCTGGGTCGCCACACATTGCAAGTTCCTCTGGTGACTGGGCGCGGACAGTAGGATTAATATTGCCGGCAACCGATGCGAGGCTGCCGATTGGATTAGCTGCAAAAGCCGTAAATGTTGATAGACCATTTTGTACAGGACTATACGCAAATGGCACGACCGAAGCCGCTAGGGTTCCAGTAATCGTATAGGGGTTATTTACATCAAGTGGAGAGCTATCTTCTAGCGACTCCTCTTTCAGCTGCGCTGCTACCTTAACTGCTTGCTGATCATACGCGAGTGCTTCTTCTTTTGTCAGCGGCATCATTCCACGAGCACGAGCACCGCGTGCATTTAATTCCTGAATACCGATCATAGCGGCATCAGAACGACGAGCACCAACCTCATCACCCGTCACAACCGTTCCGGCAACGAGTCGTATCAGCATTGGCTCTGCTATTGCTTGAGCGACTGCAACGACACCAGCAGTTGAGGCACTAAAGGCGATCGATCCAGCCGAGAGTGTACCACCAGTAAAGAAGGTACCGGCAATGTAGGCCAAAAAGGCACCACCCTGTACGAAGGGGTTATTAACCACACCACAAAGACTATCACCGCCTGCCTTATCGATAGTGCTCTTTACGCCCGATAGCTTACCGGTTAGGCCACCACCGAGCTTGTAGCGGAACATTGCCGTTGGATCCCCTATTGTGCCATTAGCAGCGTAGTTATAGCTGAATCCTTCAGAGAATGTTTTGCCGTCTTTGTCGGGTGTAATTAGTTTTTGACCAAAGTACGAAACAGCTTTCACTTGGCTATCACCGTATTTGGTCGTGTCGGCGACATTCATATTACCGTAGCCGAATCGAATAAAGTCTTCCGCTGCAAGCATCTTTGCACCAAAACTGACGGCACGAAGCATATTGTAAGCTCCGCATACAGCATCGGCTGCGGCAATCGGACCAAGGACGGCACCCTTAATAGCCCCTTTTCCACCACTGACAGCTGCATTTTCAAGCTCTTTTATCTCTGCACTCTCGGGATCACTGACGAAATCTTCGATTGCAATATCGGGGTTCTGGAAGTTCTCCACCATAGCTTCAGCTTCGGTAGTAACGTTTTCAGAGATTTCGCCAAGTGTTTCCGCGCGTTCTGCTAGCTGTGCCTGTTCAGCTTGCGATAATTGACTCGTATCACCTTGACCATTGTTAGCTAGGAGGTGGCCGTTAACATCGACCTGTCGACCACTAATAACCTCACGCTCTTTTTTCCGAAAATCCTTGTCATCCTTTGCATCGGCATAGTTATTGCCCCTATAAATGCGTAATTTGTTTAGTAGTGTGCGCATCTTTTTATCAGCATAAACAGCAAACTTAGGCCTATATGCCGAATGAATAGATTTTCTAAAGGTGCGCGACTCACGCATCAACTGATCAAAGTTATCGGCAGTTACCTTTACCTTCTCCCCTGTCTCGTTGGTATATATCAACTCATTGACGTTCAATTTACCGGTAGGGCTGAGTCGTTTTGGTGTTGTCTTGACCTCAAAGCCAGCCTTTTGAAGCTTATCAAGTTCTTTTTGACTGATACCATTAAAACGACAGCGAACCTTTATAACCGTACAGTCTACCTCGGGTCCTGATGTCACTTTTTTGCGCATGATCAGCATTGATCGCGGTTCCATGGCCGTTAGCTGATCGACAAATTTATTGACCGATACCTCTTTCCAGTGGATCAATGCAAAAGAAGGACCAGTAATTAGCCCGAAAAGGCCACCGAGACCGGTAACGGCAATAATAGCGCCGATGATTCCCTTTTTGCGTTGGCCCCAAAATGACGCCTTTGTGCTCCGCTCGGGCTGCTCATCCTTTGGCGCCACATTTGTCTTCCATGGCGCTCCCTCGCTGTCTTTCAGGTTGTTTTTATCGCGAAACGAAGTATCGGGATTTTTCTCTCGATTAGCAAGATCATCAGTGTTCCGCATAGCATCGCCACCTGACCGATCAGAATCGCCATCTTCATTATTGAAGTTTTTGGCAATATCATTAAATTCGCGATCATAATATTGTTGAGCGCGATTAAATTCATCATCTCTGTCCTGACCAGTGCCGTTGGGTTTTTGTTTAGTATCCATAGTGTTGTCTTTTTATTGCTACATTAGCTGTTGCTGAGCTGAAGGAGTTAAGTCGTTAGCCGTTTGAGCGGCTGCAGGGGCAACTGTATTCAGCAGCGCTTCGACTTGTTGTGGGTTGGTTGTGATAAGTTGCTGTTCGGTTGCACTAGCAATAACCTGAATATGAACATGGTTTTGTCCGGCAAAGAATAATCCCTGTCCGACTGGGAAGTTAGCAAGACGCTTCTTTTCCTCTTCGGTCAGTTTAAAGACGTCAGCTAACACATCAACAGCTGAAGTTGACTGCTTTAGGAGTAGCTGCATCGATGAGTTTGCAACAATTGCGCGTCCCATCTTACTGCTCATAAAGTCCTCGACGTCCTGCGAGATCGTCGTAAGACCAAGGTAGTACTTACGTGCTCGCTTAGAAAGACTAAAGAGGAAGTTGGCAGAATCTTCATACTTCATTAACTGCCATGCCTCATCAACAATCAGCATACGTTTGCGCTGGTCGGATCGTGTCTTGTTCCAGATATGATTAAGGATAATATACATCGCCACTGGTCGTAGTTCGTCCTCGAGATCACGGATATTAAATACCACCATCGGGTTATTGATATCGATGTTTGACTGCTGAGAGAATACCCCGGCAAACGTACCGGTAGTGTACTTACGAAGCCGCTGGGCTAATTGCGGACCACTACCATTCATGTGAAGGAGTGTTTCGTACAGATCATTAATCGTCGGTGGCTGAGAATTATGCGTCAACGGATCACTAGTAATACCTGCTCGAGCGTAGGTGTCAATCAGCGCCTGATCAAGATCAGCCTCTTCGGTAGGACTAAGCGCAGACATGGTTGTACCGTTTGGCATTAGCTGTGCTCCTCCTAGCATGAGGCGGAGGAGTCCGTGAAGGGTTATAAGGTTGGTGCGGAGGGCATCATCAGCGTCATCGGCATCGATAACCCGCGGCAGATCAAAAGGATTGATGCGCGTCTCAGAATTAAGGCTGAGGCGAATGTAACTACCACCGACGGCATCACTAAGACGCTGATACTCATTCTCCGGGTCAATGATAATAACTTCAGCACCAGTCATCATACTGCGCAGTGCTTCAAGTTTGACGGTGAATGATTTACCCGCACCGGACTTTGCAAAGACAACCATATTCGCGTTTTCAAGGCTGTAGCGGTCGAAGATAACCAGACCATTATTGTGCATATTGATACCATAGAGAATCCCCTTCTCCTGGGTGAGGTCGGCACTGGTAAATGGAAACGAACTCGAAATCGCGCCGGTATTCATGTTACGGCGAATCTGCAGCTGGTCGGCCATCTGCGGAACGGTGCTATTTAAGCCCTGCTCCTGTTGACTTGAAGCAACCTTACTAAAGACAAGCTGCTGGCCAAGAATGGTTTCAATCTTGTGCTGGACGAAGCCCAGTTCATCCAGACTGTCGGCGTACATCGTTATGTAGAGTCCAAAACGGAAGAAACGCTCAGCGCCAACTTGAATCTGATCACGTAGTTCTTCGGCGTCGCGGATAGCCGCCTCAAGACCAGGATCACGCACCTTACCACGCTCAGCATTAATAGAGACACTCGCCTCAAGTTGTCCCACTTTTTTGCGTAGATTGTTTAGGACAACCTGGCTCTCAACCGGATAGACAAACATACTAACATCAATCACTTCATCGATATTAATGACCGGGCTAAGCCACCCTGTGTAGATTTGACGAGGATAGCCATAGATATAGAGCGTTCGGCCATATTTCGTCCCAAGCCGAAAGTAGCCCGACTGAATTTCAAGCGAGCTTGGTGCAATCAGATCACGAAGCGTTGTAATACCCTTTAGAAACTCAGCTTCAATTTCTTGCTGTTCGCGAAGTCGTTGCGCTTGGGCAACGTCGACCGGATCAACTTTTTTCTTTCCAAATAATCCCATAATCAGTCCTACATCTGTCCCTGGTTTAAGTGCGGTTGTGGTGCGTAGCCTGCACCTTTGCGAATAACGGCAGCGGTAACGTTTTCGAAGTCACCAAGTGGTTCACGAACGGCTGTATCCGGGTTGTAAACGTTGTAGTACAACTCACCCAGCTCCTTAGTGTTTAGCTGCACCGAGCGAATACCCATCTGAAAGAGGCCGTTAACAACCGTGCTGACACGGTTTGCGACTTCATCTTTCGCCTTGCCGTAGGTCGCTTCATCAATCTTAATATGCATCTGTTTTTGCGGCGCGAACAGGTTCGTTAAGAGGTTTTTACTGGATGAAACAGCATTATTGATATCACCCATAATGTAATATGGCACGACGATATAAAAACTCTTGTCCATAATGTTCGTCTCCTGCGCAAGTAGCCCAATGAAATTGATGTAATCATCCATCAGGATACCAAGTAGCATGTTGTCCTGGCCGCGGCGCAGGCTACTGAGTCGATCGAGGTATGGTCCAATATCAACCCGCTGTGATCGAATCAAGATCTGTACTGGAAAGAAGAGCGAGTTTAGAAAACTCTGATATGAGTACTCAATACCTTCACGCTCACGATCACTCATAAGGTCAAAGTTGATTGATTTACAGGCAATCACGGCACGAAAACTGCCATCATTCATGACCGCAAGCCCATCACGAATCTCGGTGATTAGAAGCGTGTTTTGAGTACTATTTGGGTTTCGGATTTGCGGCGCCGGGCTCTGCTGAAGCCCATCTTGAGGGTTCGGTGAAAGACCACCGGGCTGTCCCGGAGGCGTGACTGGTTGCTGTAAATTGTTTTGATTTACTGCGTTCGGCTGCATTGTGCCTAGCTTTCCCCACCCCTAAGAAATAATAGTTTTATTAGACTATCGCAAAGAAATAACTACCTCGTTGTCGCCTTGTTTCTTTTCTAAACGATGCGCTTCTTTTGCGAGCGTACTAATAGATAAGTTCCCACTCTCTGTTGCAAGTCTCATTATATCAGGTGAAACGGCTGTTGTCACAGGCTTCGCAGGAGCAACCCGCGGCGCTGGTGTAATCGGCAGATTGCTTCGTTGATCGAGCGACGCCTTACCAACTGGCTGGATGACGTGCTGATGAATATTGTTTGGGTACGGATTGTATTCGAGATGCTCCCCTGCTACTTCAGCGGCATTAAAGTTTGCCCGTTCCTTCTGTTGTTGCTGAGCAATAATATCATCAAGTGATGGCGGTGTGACAGGAGTGGTCACTTGGGGACGAGTTGGCTGTGTAGTAAGTGGTGCGCTACGAAGCTGTTCGAGTTTGTCTCGCGTCTCTCTATCGCGCTTTTCATCC
>PJQJ01000020.1:32761-43271 GCA_002861585.1 Candidatus Saccharimonadota bacterium
CGGCAACCGATCCCATAGCTTGTACCTGTTCGGTTGTTACCCCACGAGCTGACCACCCACGCGTATCCATTAACTGCGCCAGGTTCTCTAGGCGATTTCGAGCATCGTCCTGAGTAATATCCTTACCACGAACCTCCTCTACCATCTTTGGCGCAACAATCTCAACGAGGGCAATGGAACCATCTGGCTGCCACATTCGAAGTCGTGGTTTCAGGAAGAAACGAATAACAGCCAGCAGATACATCTCCATCGGCTGATCCTTCCGAAGTGGCAATGCCAAGGCACCAAACAGAACGACTACCGGCAGTACCAGCACAACCAAACCGAGAAATATCTTACTCAGCAAAAAACCAACACCTATCGCAATAGCAACAATAACCAGGTAGATAAACTGACGAAAGCTGAATGGTCCAATCAGCTTATCGTCGGCTTCAACATCTTGTGGAACTTTATATACTGCCATAATTAATTATTCTTAAGACCGTAGTAGGCACGCAGGTCTTCAAAGTTCATTGTCTTACCAGCGTTTGGCCCGGTAGTATTGATACGTGGATTTTTAGGATCATTGAGGTACTGGTTAACGACCCGTTCAACGTGACCCTTCGCTTCGTCGTTCATGTCGTCGTACTTAGTCATGACCTTACGGAGACGCTCGTCCGTACCCTTTTCTCCATTCGGACCTACAACGAAACGTGAATCATCATACGCCAGCCACTGCTTGAAGCTCTCCTCTGATTCTGCAGCTTTTGGATTTGAATCAGGATTAAAGGCGTGCTTTGAGAAGTTACCCATATTAACCTTATCCCATCCCTTAACAGCACCTTTAGTAAGCTTACCTGTAGCATCACGCTCAAGTTTGCCGCTAGCGTCGCGATCACCAAGTAGATCACCACGACCCTTGCCCTTCCAGGTAGGTCTAACGAAGTTATCCTCAAGGTCGGATTTATCAAGTTCAGCTTGGTTCTTATCGGTACTGAGTCGATCAATGTGCCCAAGAGCAGAATTAAGTGTTTCATTTGTTCCATAACCAGATTCAGCAGTTACCTGCATGGCGGCAATAACTGAATCGGTGCGTCTGTGCTGACCCGCCTGAACCATCTGTTGGTAACGAATCACCTCGCCCTGATTCAACCCGTACTTACTAGTTAATTCAGCCGTTGATGCCTGCCCAGCTGTTTTAGCCCATACCTCAGCCAATTTGTAGTCGCCGCTAAACATCTTCGTCGCTTTGTCTCTTTCTTCTGCTCGTTGACGCGCCTCATCAAGACGGCGGTAACCACCATAGTTACCCGTTACGGCATTAAAAGCATTCGAAGCGTTTAAGCGCTGGTTCATTCTTGATCGCGCATATGCAACTGGACGACGTCCGTTGTAGTTACCGGTTGTGACAAAGCGTTGGCGCCGAGCGGCCTCTTGCTTGCGGTACTGTCCAAAACCAGTACTTTCGTACATACCTTTTGCACTTTTTGCACCACCGCGGGTCATACTTTCAATACGACCAAGCAGACCGCTTGAGGTCTTAAATAAGAATGGCAGTGCAAAGAGTGGAAGCACCTGAACAATTAGCGCAATTAATCCCTGAACGCTGGCAACCGCTTCGTTGGTAAGACCACCATTATTGTTTTGGTTCGCCGAGATCGTAATAAGACTAGCGGCAACGGTTGCACCAGCAAACATCACCATAACTAGCGGATAGAGGACAAGCATCTGTATAAAGAGTTCCCACCACTTCTTGAAGTACTTTTCAGTATTTGGGAGTAACCATGCAGCAAAAGCAAGCGGTGCAATCATAACAAGTAACATCAGGATCGCTAATCGGGCTGCAAGTACAAAGAAGATAAGTAGTACAGCCAACAGAACCGGCAGGAGGAACATAAAGAGGATAATTGCTGCGATACCGATCGTTGCCAGTCCTTTATAGACTGTTTCGACCGTACCACTGATTGAGTCACCGAAACCACCATTGCTCACCTGTTGTTGCTGAGCTGCCTGCAGTGCATTAAAGAAGAGACCATAAATACCGGCACCGAGCGCATTTGATATATCAACCATAATTGCGCAGATGTAGTACGAAATATTCATTAAGATAGCCGCTGCAAAAATACGCGGTAGGATGCGCTTTATACCGTAATTAGAGAGTCCAACTGAAGTCGCCTGCGAAAAGATAATGAACAAAAAGCCAATGACAAACACGATATTGGCAATATTTAGGATACTGCTCCAGGCTCTGAATATGCCGTTCTGTTCAGGATTACCGATCGGTAGTGGATCAATTCGTAGTAGCGGATCGAGAATGCTTGCCACCATCTTCGTACCATCAGCGATAAGATCAATAAGCGGACAGATTACCCATGTTAGCGCACCGACGCTACAGACAGGCTCGGTAGCTGGTGTACCCGGCGTACCGGGAGTCGTTGGGCCAGGGGTGGTTGGAACGGTGCCGGTTCCAGGTGCTTTGTTCTTTGCATCGCTATGCGGTACGGTGACTGAGCTTGTAACTTCACTACAAGGGCCGGTCCTTACTTCTACGTGGTTGAACGTCTTGGGTTGGTCGTTTGCGTACGGATCATCAGTCATAACCAAGCGCGTCACACCGTTGCTCGCTTCACAAGCTGCATCGGCTCCTTCCTGCAAGAAGGCGTACGGCTTACCACCAGGGTTACGGTCTACATATTTTTTACCGTTATAAAAGATAGTGGTACGATCCACCCACTGGCCAGCGTTTTGAGCATACGCAAAAGAAGGTGCCAATAGTGACACTATTGAACCTACTATCAGGGAACTAAGAACAAAAAGCCCCACCAGCCCACGTCGAGATATACTCATATTTTTTTGCATACGTGCGTTTTAAACGAAGTTTTATTTCACCTACTTCCCCCTTAGTATACTCTTTTGTAGCTAAATTCAAATAAAACAGGCGTCAAATTACATGACGCCTGTTTCTTGGGTTCGTACTTTTTCTGTTTAATGACTACCAGTTGCTAATTCATCGGTGTAGGTCACACCACTAACAACCCATCGGTCGTAGTCATCAGTGTTAGTCTGCTCTGAAATCTCAAGCGTTGCGTTAATAGTATTTCGAGGAAGTTCCTCACTTACATTAATGCCACCGGTTCCAGCAACAAGCTGAACGTCGATTGTAAATGAATCAGGAGCGCCATTGCCGTCCTGGTCTAATTTACCAGCGACTGGCTCACCAATTTTGGTAGGAATAATACGGTAAGTAAAGTTTTCACCTAATTGGTTATTCTTTGGATCTGGATCGCTCAGAAGCATGTATGCTAAGCCGCGCTGCTCTAGCAGGTCCACCTTGAAATCAATGATGCCGCCTTCTGGGAGGAGCCAGCTTGAGCTTGTTGAGATATCAACGCCAGGTAATCCAACGCTCTCTACGTCTTCACCATATCCATTGACGACATTGTCGGTCATGAAGATATTTGCAGATTTTTCCATTCCTTCTATAAGGCCAAGGGTAATCTTGCGTAGATCGTCATCACTACCGGTTATTTCATAGTTTGCACTACGATTGTGCTTGTCTAGGATCGCCTGTCGAAACTCATCACTATAAGCTTCGGTGCCGATTGCGGTACCTTCAGGTAAACCAAGCATCTCACGCACTGTAGTTTTAAAGTTGCGCGGGTTCATTGCTTCTTCTTCGGTTGGAAGCGAATCGAGGTCAAAACTAAGTGCAGTAAGGCGCTCGCCATTAGTAGTCTCTCCTGTTTCGGTAGGTGTTTCAGGAGTTGTAGGAGTGGTTTCGCCGGTTGAACCAGTTTCAGCTTCAGGATTACTGTCGGGCAGGGCGTTAGATGTCTCTAGTTCCCCGCCGCCGATAGTGCCAGGAGTTGCAGGATCAACTACTTCAGTTTCAGTTGATGTAGCTGGCTGTTCAATCTCTACGGTAGGTGCATCAGTAATGGTGGCACGATCTGCAGGAGCGGTATCACCGCCGCTTGAGCGTCCCAGTCCCCATCCAATACCAGCTGCAATACCAGCACCAGCAACACCTAATGCTACAAAACCTGCACGACGAGATCGACGCGGTTTTGTTTCTGTTGGATCAACTGTAGGAGGAATGTCAAATTCAGATGTACTTTCAATAGGAGGGGCTTGATCTCCGGTTGTTTTTTCTGTATCATTAATCACTGACGCTTCAATCGCCCCAGGAACTCCAGGCTGCTGTTCTGGTCTCATTATTGCCATAAAATATGGCTCCCTGCAGGTAGTAACGTCGCCTTCCCACCTACGGTTTAAGTATTGTAATGCTTAACTGCGACGTACCCAATATCTGGGTATACAGCTTAAGTATATCCTATTTTAAAAGAAAAAGCAATAGTAGTTTGTTTTTTCTTTTTTATTGTTTAAAAATTGAGATTCAACTTCTGAAACGGTATACTACGTACGTAAGTAGAAAAAAGGAAAAACCCCTAATGCGACTTCTGAAAACGTTTATTGTTGCTTCTTTGATGATGTTAGCAGTGACGCTCCTGCCCTCACCTGCTGTTCTTGCTGTTGATTGTGGACCTGGTGAAGTAGAGACGAGTTTTAAGTTTGATGGCGATAACTGTCTACCAGCCGATAAGAACAACGCAAATATAGAACAGAACGCTATCTATGTAGTGCTACTGTCGATCGTAAACTTTCTTGCAGCCGGAGTTGGTCTGGTTATTGTCGGAGGTGTCATATACGGAGCATTCCTCTATATCACTGCTAATGGCAATGCCGGTAAATCACAGCAAGGCATAACGATCATCGTCAATGCGTTTATAGGATTGGTGCTCTTTATCTTTATGTATGCAATTATTAACTATCTTGTTCCTGGTGGACTATTCAAGTAAGTAGGGCTTGTTATTCTTCTTATTTAGACATATGATAAAAACATATTAATTTGACACAAACAAAAGAACATGCTCAAGAAATTAATTCTTATTATCGGCTTACTACCACTCCTCTCTTTCACGGTTGCCACAACTGTGCCAACGCCTGTTAGTGCTGGTCCAGCATGTGAGAAGCGCCTACTGACGTTACCTTCGTGGCATCGTGGCCTTACAAATGATGAATGCCGCGTTGTTATAGACGAATTTAATGATATTTGGCTTATTGTCATTAATATTATTGAAATTGCCCTGCAAGCTGCCGCTTATACAGCTACCGGATTTATCATCTGGGGTGGTATCAAATATGTAAAAAGCCAAGGACGACCAGATCATATTAATGGTGCAAAGATGACTATTATCGATGCGACAATCGGTCTTGGTATTGCCCTCTCGGCCGTTGCACTTGTTAACTTCGGTGCAGGGATTATAGGTTCATGAAGGATATACTAACAATCATTGCCGGATTGCAGATAGATCCAAAGTTGGTACCGAATGTTCCAACTGTCTCTGGTGATCAAGGCGCATTAACGGATTTTGTTAACGCAGTGTTCTTTGTAGCGGGTTTTATGTGCGTACTCTTTGTTATTCTAGGTGCGTTTCGCTATGTTATATCCGAAGGTCGAAGCGAGAACGTATCGCAGGCTAAGGGTACAATATTTTATGCTGTTATTGGTCTTGTCGTTATCAGTCTTGCTTTCACGATCGTACAAATTATCATTAATATTGCAGGAGGATAAGATGAAAAAACTACTCGTATCAGTTTTAGTAGCGTTTATTTTTGTGACCACTATAGGTGTATCATCAGCTGAAGCAGTCAATGTATTTGATGCTTGTAATGGTCAAAATTCAGGAGCTGCTGTCTGTGAGGCACGCAACACAGACAAGTTATTTGGCGCTAATAGCATTACGAGGCGTATTATTAATGTACTACTGTTTGTTATCGGTCTTATTTCGGTCTTGATGGTCGTTATCGGTGGGTTGCGCTATGTTCTTTCCGGTGGTGATTCCGGCGCGGTAACAAGCGCAAAAAATACCATTCTATACGCCATCGTTGGACTTATTGTTGCCTTCTCTGCCTACGGCATTGTTAACTTTGTGGTGGTTAGGCTATTATAGGCTGGTGTAAAACCATTAAAGTGGTACAATAACAGATATAAAAGGAGAACAGCTTTAATATGAAACAAGCACTAAAAAACTTCACGAAAGGCTTTTTGGCTGTAGCAGCTCTTGCCTTGGTTGTCGCAGGTGCCGGAGTGGGAACTGAAACTGCTTTTGCAGTAGATTGTAACACCTCAGGCGGCATCAACGCTGGCGTTGAGTGTGCAACACCGCAGCAGAGTAAACGACAGCTTGTTGGTGACGGTGGTATCTTCCAGACAGTTGTAAACATCTTACTGTTTGTTGTCGGTGCTGTCGCAGTTATCATGCTGATCATCGGTGGTATTCGCTACGTTATCTCTGGTGGTGATCAAGGAGCAGTTACAAGCGCAAAGAACACTATTCTTTACGCGATCGTTGGTATCGTAGTCGCCTTCCTAGCGTACGCTCTTGTCAACTTTGTTATTACACAGTTGAACACAAGTGCGCCTGCTGCCGGCGGTGTTATTACTAGCCAGCTTTAGTACAGATCATTTGTACAACCTAAAAAACACCCGTTTTATAGCGGGTGTTTTTATGTGCCGTTGCTACTACCCGCTACGCTTGCCTCATGCTAGCGTAAAACTAAAAGCTATCGCGTCTTGCGATAGCTTTTAGTTTTAGCTTGGATTACCAACGCTACTGAATTTGAATCTTTCGAGCTTGTTCTTGTTTTACTTTAATAAAGCTGATAGTTAGGACGCCATCTTTCAAAACAGCTTCCACCTCATCTTCTTTAACAGCAACAGGCAGCGCAAGTGTTCGAGAGAACTCTCCCCAGTAACACTCTTGCATATGCCACTGAACAACATCAGCCTCGTCGCCGCTCGAAAGCGTACCACTAATAGTAAGAACGCCGTCTGAAATACTAACATCAAGATCAGACTTATTGACACCTGCGGTGCGCGCTTTAATAAAAAGTCGCTCATCTGATTCGTATACATCAACAGCAAGCTGTCCAGGTACGTGCTCTTCTTCTTCCCACTGCTCTTCTGGTGGTTGGCTGACTACCTGTGTATCGTCGTCGTCACCAAGAAACGCAGCAGCAAGTTCATCTTCCATTAGCAAATCATCGTTATTTGTTTTGCCTCGTGCCATTCAACATCCTCCACTTTCACTCTAGATTGGCTCTGACAGTTTTTCTATGATAATTATATCCGTAATTGTCAATATAATGCAATAATATAGAGCAATGCCAGTAAATAATACAATAATTGAACACATTCTTAATGTAGTGGCACCGCATCATTGCGTGGGCTGTAACGAGGAAGGATCACTCCTTTGTTCAGTCTGCTTTGAGGCTGTTACGGAAGGGCCTACCCCACTCTGCTGTTTTTGTTCAGCACCAAGTGCTATGGACTGGCTTTGTACCTCTTGTCGTACGATTAAAAAATGCGATGCAGTATGGGTGGTTGGTTCTTATGAGAATGAACTAAAAAATTTGGTTCATGCATTCAAGTTTGAGCGCGCCAAAGCGGCCCGTACTGTTATTGCTAAATTACTGCTCACCACTCTTCCATACATTCCTACAACAACGATCGTTGTAAGTGTTCCTACAACCCCTCAACATACACGTCAACGGGGCTATGACCATACATGTCTAGTTGCCTCACTGATCGCTACTGAACGCGGCTATAAGTATCAACCACTTCTCAAACGCATTTCATCAACGCGCCAGCTCGGAAAAGACCGAAAAGAGCGCTTTATCCAGGCCGAAGAGGCTTTTGCGGTAGTACAGCCTCTACCGAGGGATGCGCAGATACTCCTTATAGATGACGTGATTACCACGGGAGCAACCGTTCAGGCAGCGGCTCGATGCTTAAAAGAGGCAGGTGCAGCGCGCGTATTCGTGTTAGCTTTGGCTCACGAGAACTTAAAATAAGCTGTCCACCCCTGAAAGATATGGTACAATAGTCTGGTCTAAGACAGTCTGGAGAGGTGGCCGAGTGGTTGAAGGCAACGGTCTTGAAAACCGTCGTGCGGGAAACCGTACCGAGGGTTCGAATCCCTCCCTCTCCGCCATAGAAGGAGAACTACCAAATGGTAGTTCTTTTTCTATTCCCCTTCCATGATACCCCTGTTATATGCTAAAATACTTCGAGTCAGCCGACATATGGAGGAGTACCCAAGTGGCTGAAGGGGCGGCTTTGCTAAAGCTGTAGGTCGGGGCAACCTGGCGCGAGAGTTCGAACCTCTCCTCCTCCGCCAAGAAAATGGACTAGTTTTTACTGGTCCATTTTCTTTTTGTGTAATGGCACAATCGCACATTAGAGCTATTCTTCCCCAATTAAGCTAATGCTATACTATAGCTATGCAACCAACACAAGGACAAGGGTACTGGCAACCGGACGACAACGGAGAACAGACACCGCAAGCAAACAGCACTACTCCCCTGAACCAATCTGTTGGTGAGGCTCCCTCTGCCTTTAATGGCTATGAACTAACTGAACAACAGCAAACTTCTATGGATAGTATTGATGAATCTCAGGAGATTCAGTGGGAAGCATCTGAGTATATCCATCACGAAAAGAGCTCGTCGTGGTTCGTAAAGCTTACGCTTGTGGCAATTATGTTGATTGTTCTAGCGATTGTTTTCCGACAGTGGACATTTACGGCGGTTATAGCCGTAATGTCAGCCTCCTTGGCTGTTTACGCTAAGCGTCCACCGCGAACACTGCGATATCACCTCAGCCACCAAGGAGTCATTATAGAGGACAAGTTTTATCCATTTCAGGAGTTTAGGGCATTTGGAATACTACAGGACGGCCCCCTCTTTATGATCAACTTGTTACCACGAAAACGGTTTATGCCAGCGCTTAGCATGTACTTTGAGCAGCAAGACGGAGAGAGAATTGTTGATCTGCTTGCAGCCCATCTTCCGCACGAGCAGATGAAGCCTGATCTACTTGATACGATCGTTAGAAAACTTCGTTTTTAGCTACCTCTGAGCGTTGCTTACATCAGAGGTTGGTGTTATAATTGCTTCTGTTCTTCGAGCCAATTTGGCGACAAGAAAGCTCTTTCTATCTACAAGGCGTGGCCAGATATGAAGCTTTCTTTAGCTGATTGTTTGGCTACGATATGCACCCGTAGCTCAGCTGGATAGAGCGTCGGCTTGCGGAGCCGAAGGTCATAAGTTCGAATCTTGTCGGGTGTACCAAGCAAGCAACACGAGGAATAACTCGTGTTTTTTGCTTGGTTTGTCTTGCTAACATTTGAACTTATGACGCAACAGCTTCAGCTGGTGTAAGTCATAAGTTCGGTGGAGGGAATGGGCATCCGCAAAAGTTTACTCCTAGCAGAGCACATGAGCGGAAGAGGCTTTAGCCGATATCTTGTCGGGTGTTCCACGAAACAACCTCACTATTGAAGTGGGGTTGTTTCGTTGCAAAGAGGTATAAACCTTGTCCTTATAAAGGTTATGGTCTATCCTTGGTCTAAATTAAAGGATCAACATGAAAAAGTTATTACTCGAAAAAATACGCCTCTCGCAGTACTTTATCTTCCTGCTTGTCATCTTCGGTTTATTAGTTGCCGTAGTGCCAGAAGTAACTTTTAATAGCGGTGCCCTCACCCTCTTTTCAGTGAACTCCTTCCTGTACGGGTTCTATATCGCTCCAATTTTAGCGGCCCAACGATCACGCATCGAAGAGCTTCATCGAATTGTCCGCGCCGAGGCTAACGCGATATTTGCGATGGTTTTGAGTGTGAAAAAATTGCCAAAAGGACTTCGCAACGAGATACAAGAGATGTTTTTGGAGTACCTAAGAGCTTCTATAAAACAACGCAGGGCTGGCGAAGGTGAAAAGAAGTATGAACAGCTTATCTCATTCTGTCTTGATTACAAGGGCGAGCATCAGGAGACAATCGATAAACTGCTTGATAAGTTGGTTACAAATCAGCAAAACCGCACAAACTTTACCATGCAGATGAATAACCGTGTTTTTAGTAACGAATGGATGATAATGCTCGTGCTCTTTAGTGTAACGCTGAGTTTTGTGATTCTGCTTGATGCATCGAGCGGCGTTATCTACCAGCTTCTTGCAGCAATGCTCTGTACGGGACTAACAATGCTGCTAGTTATCTTGGTGAAGATGTCTACTCTTACTCACAAAAAAGCTAAGCAGATGTGGGATCCATACAAAAAACTGGTTGAAAGTCACTTCCATCGAATCGATTAACGAGCTTACTTGCTCGTGAAAAAGCCCTTAATCGTCCGAAAGTCAGTTGAAAGCATCTTTGAATCATCTATCGCCTGTTCTATCTTCTGTTCCTCTCTGCCCCTTAATTGCAAGACCACCGCATTGATGAGCAGGCGCCAGATGAATACCGGGAGTGGAACGCGGGTCAGCTCGAGCCGTTTTTGCAGTTTCCGTGCAAAGCGGTAGATAAACTTCTTTTGACTACTCTTTAGGTTCTTGGGGAGTAGCTGACCAGTTGCAAAAAAGACAAGCGATCCTAGTAGCGCCGCCGAAAGGGCCGTCATATAGGCAAGT
>PJQJ01000020.1:43284-43628 GCA_002861585.1 Candidatus Saccharimonadota bacterium
AGAGCAGATAGATGCCAATCATGGCATTAATTGAAGCAAGTAGGCCAATAATAAGAGCAATACCAGTAGCGGCGAAGCAGAGTCGACCAAGTGTTCGCCGGATAAAAATAGCTATAATAGCCCGAACTGCCAACACAGAATGGTGCGCACTGCCCATACGTATATTTTACCTGCTTCATCTTAAAATCTGGTAAAATTATCTTTCATGGAGAGGTGTCTGAGTGGTTGAAGGTGCCGCTCTCGAAAAGCGGTGTAGTCTTACTGGCTACCGAGGGTTCGAATCCCTCCCTCTCCGCCAGGAGAGAGGTGTCCAGGTTGTTAATCTGGACATTTCTCTTTTGAAA
>PJQJ01000020.1:43692-46512 GCA_002861585.1 Candidatus Saccharimonadota bacterium
CCTATGAGTGAACCAAGCATTTTTACAAAGATTATCAACGGTGAAATTCCGTGCCATAAAGTGTACGAAGACGACAAAACAATTGCCTTTTTAGATATTAATCCCATTCAACCCGGCCATACTTTGGTGGTTCCTAAGGTGCAGGTTGAGCGATTCGAGGACCTAGATGATGAAACGACAGCTGCTCTTATGAAGACTGTAAGGCGAGTGATGCATAAGGTAATTCACGAGCTAGACGTAAAGCAAGCTTGTCTAAAAGTAGAGGGTTTTCGCGTGCCGCATACGCATGTTCATGTTGTACCTTGTAACAGCGAGGAAGATATGCAAAGAGTCGTTGATTACTCCGTCGATCCAAATCACGATCAGCTTGCAGATATTGCTGCGACACTCCGCTTTTCATAAAGTATAGTCACGAATAATACCGTTGATACGCCAAATAGTGGTGCCATTGGATCAACTCGCCGTAAGCCACTCAAAGATAATCTCGCCTAGTCATTATTTTTAGTAAGGGAGCGTTACTCCCAGTGATATCTTAGGCGTCCTAGTGCTGTGCTAGGACTCCCTTTGCTGTTGAATGTAATCTGTTCCCATTCCTCCCCTTTACCCGCTCTAAAATGGCTTAGAAAGGGCCGCAGAGTGAATACTAGTGCTACGGGTAGTGATTCTTGTTGCCTTTGTGGTGAGATTCGTACCACGATGACATCAAACACTACTAGGAGTGGCGGTAGTAATCGCACAAGCATATTCACCACACTACTATTGACTTTTAGTAAAGCTTATGCTAATCTAGCTGTAAGTCCATTAGGATAAAACAAAAAATGAAAAACAATATCACAACAACTTTTATGGCGGCACTCGCCTCTTTGCTTAGTACCGCAGTAGTCCTTACTGGCGTTCATGCAGCCGAACTTACCTCACTCTCAACGGCTGCTCATGCGAAGCAGGATCACCTTGCTAAGAAGATTTCAGAAGATGGTTCAACAACAAAGATTCACGCTGAACTCCATAATCATGTTGAAAAACAGGGTAATCATTCAATCATAAAAGTAGTTGGTGACAATAATCATATGCAGGCTGATGCACGTTCCCTGCGGATGCATCGACACTACGCTAAGGCAAAATTACAAAAAGACCAGCAATTCAATCCCTTTGCACTGCTACTGCAACGCTTCGCGCTCTTAACGAGCGTGTAGAGCTATAGGACCTCAAGCTCTCGCACGAGGCGCTCCTCGAGGTGTTTTTGCTCTTCTAGTTGGTCTTTTGTCTCTTGAACTACTTTCGGAGGAGCATTGTTAACGTAGCCTGGGTTTGCTAGTCGACCATCAAGTTTTTTGATTGTGTCGCGGCATTCTGCGAGTCGAACTTCAAGTTTCGTCTGGTGTTCGTACAGGGTATCCTCGTCAACAGCAAGCCATGCTTCCCTATTCGGCACCGCTAGACGTAGTCCTTTTGGTTGAGCAACCTGCAGGACATCCTCAAGTTTTGCTAAATGAGCGATTAAGCGGCTCTGTTCTTGAATGAGTGTGTCGTGCTCGAACAGCATCGTCTGTTTGCCACCGGGAAGCTCAGAGGCGACGTAACGCGCTTCAATAACAAGCTTTTGTAATTGTTCAAATTCAGCTGCAGCAATTTCGTGGTACGGTGTTTGCGTACTCCAATGCTGCGTCATTAGGATGCCCTCTGTCCAGGTCAGCGACTGCCAAATGGTTTCGGTCACGAATGGTGCAAACGGATGAGTTAGCTTTAGTACGTGTTCAAGCACCCATGCTAGCATCTCCGGCGATGCCTCAAGTTTGCTAGCCTCGATATACCAATCGGCAACATCGTCCCATACTGTGTGATAGACAAGCTCAACCGCCTCGGCGAATCGATAATCAGCAATAAGTTTGCCGGTCTGTTTTGCTGATAGGTCCAGCTGGCGAATCACCCAATGATCAGCAATCGTCTTTGGCTCTGGCGAGGCAGCCTTAAATTCATCCCCTACCCTTCCCTCTATGTAGCGCGCTATATTCCAAAGCTTGTTACAGAAGTTTCGCCCGGCAACAACTTTTGCGCTAGAGAAAGCCTGGTTCTGACCAGCGCTTCGGGCAGAGACGACTCCAATTCGTAACGCGTCGGAACCGTAGTCACGAATAATATCCTGCGGATTTATGACGTTACCTTTACTCTTGCTCATTTTTTGGCCGTGCTCATCAAGTACCATACCGTGCATGTAGACCTCTTTAAACGGCACTTTATCCGTGACGTAGAGTCCCAGCATAATCATACGAGCCACCCATCGATCAAGTAGGTCCTGACCGGTTTCCATGATGTCAGTTGGGTAGTATTTTGAAAGATCACCTCCGTTAAGGGTATCGGTAACGATAAACGGCCACTGACCAGAGCTAAACCAGGTGTCGAATGTATCCTCTTCGCGGATATATGTCTTACCGTCAACCTCGATGGTTGGTTGGTCAACGCGCGCGTCAAAGATCCAATCATTGTCATCGTGCTTGTTTTGAAAAGCAGGAATCGGTATTCCCCACGGAATTTGACGGCTTAAGTTCCAATCGCGCAGATTATCGAGGTACTGGATAATAAGACGACCCTTGCTCTTGGGTGTGAAGCTAATCTCCCCTGCTTCAATCGCTGCCTTTGCGCGATCTGCGAGTGGTCGAACTTTTAAGAACCACTGTTCTTTAACAAGGGGTTGAATAGCCGTGCCGCACTTATAGCAGTGCCCAACGCTGTGTTCGTACTCCTCTTCCCCGCGCATCGCTTCTTCTTGGATTAATTCAGCAAGGATACGTTCGCGAGCTTCCAGTACGGTCAACCCGTGGT
>PJQJ01000020.1:46532-59994 GCA_002861585.1 Candidatus Saccharimonadota bacterium
TTCATCTTGCCATCGAAACCGATGACTTGAATTGTCTCAAGATCGTGCCGCTGACCGATCTCATAGTCGTTTGGATCATGAGCAGGGGTTACTTTAACGGCACCAGTACCGAAGGTTGGGTCAACAGCAGTATCTGCGACAATTGGTATTTCACGTCCAACAATTGGCAGCTTAACAGAGGTACCAATAAGATCTTTGTAGCGCTCATCATCGGGATGAACGGCTATTGCTGTGTCCCCTAATAGGGTTTCGGGCCGGGTCGTAGCAACAATAATCTCCCCTACCCTCTCCATAGTCGGATAGGCGATTTTCCAGAGTTTCGATTTTTCATTCTTGTGCTCTACCTCAATATCGGCAAATGACGTGTGATGGAAGGTGCAGAAGTTAACGATACGCTCACCACGATAGACGAGCCCGTCATCCCAAAGCTTTTTAAAGGTTCCATAAACGGTATCAATCACCTTTTTATCAAGCGTAAAGACGAGATTATCCCAGCTGGCGCTAGCACCTAATTCACGAAGTTGCAGCTCCATGTTACCGCGCTGCTGTTCAACAAAGTCCCATACCTGTGAATATAGTTCTTCACGTGAAAAATCAAAACGACTCTTTCCCTGTTTGGCGAGCTGTTTTTCATACACAACCCAGGTTTCAAAACCGGCATGATCGGCACCGGGGATATAGACGACACTTCTCCCCTGCATACGGTAATAGCGTGCAAGTATATCTTGCAGGTTGATAGTAAGCGCATGTCCAATATGGAGATTACCATTCGCATTTGGCGGTGGCATGACGATACTGTATGGTTTGCCTTTTGGAGCGGGCGCAAAAGCACCCGAGGTCTCCCATAGGGCATAGGTTGTTGGTTCATATTGGCTTGGATCGTACTGTTTTGGTAAATTCATAAAGCTTTCACGTGAAAAGTTAATTGTAGTCCCTCAATCTTCCTCCAATTATAGCATGAGGACAGATGTGAGAGTGGTTAGCGCCAGGTTGTTTTGGTCATAGATAACGTCGGCACAACATCCAATTCGAACGGGTCGATAGGGTCCCGGTACTGTGAAACGTAGTAGCCAAGCGTTGCGATCATAGCGGCGTTGTCGGTGCAGAGCTCGATTGGTGCATATTCTATCTGGTGCGGTAGGGCTTCACGCAGTTGGCGGCGAAGCTCTTGGTTAGCGGCGACACCTCCAGCAATAACGACCGAAGCGGGGGAGTACTCCTGATAAGCTCTTTTCGTCTTTTCGACGAGAGTTTCTACGGCGACCCGCTGGAAAGATGCTGCGAAGTCATTACGCTGTGACTCGCTGAGAAGCGCTGCAAGCTCAAAAGAAGGAAAGTCGTGTCCTTTACCGCATTCTGCCTGAACGGCCCGTAAAACAGCTGTCTTAAGCCCAGAAAAGCTAAAGTCGTATGGGTTTTGCAAACGAGCTTTTGGTAGGTGGTAGCGGTTTGGATTGCCCCTTAGTGCAGCTTCGGCAACTGCACGGCCACCACCAGGGGAGGCGAGACCGAGTAGACGGGCTACTTTATCAAAGGCTTCCCCGGCAGCATCATCCTGTGCCACACCGAGCAGCTCGAACTTACCATGATCATGAAAGAGGACTAATTGCGTATGGAGACCAGAGACGATCAGTGCAAGCATCGGAAAAGCTGGCTGCGGCTCAACCAAAAAGTTAGCATAGACATGCCCCTCAAGGTGATGAACGGCGTAGAGTGGTTTCTGTTTTAGGATAGCGAGCATGCGGGCGGTGAGGACACCAACAAGGAGAGAGCCAACCAACCCAGGTGCATAGGTGACGCTAATTGCATCGATCTCATCCCAGCCAAGCCCTGCCTGCGATAGAGCTTCTTCTACCACTGGTATCATGACTTCAATATGACTGCGGGCGGCCACCTCTGGTACGACACCACCATAGATCTGATGAATATCAATTTGACTGTGAATAACATTGCTTAAAACACGGCAACCGTCTTCAACGATAGCCGCAGCTGTTTCATCACAACTGGTCTCTATTCCTAACACCTTCATTGGATACTCACGTTTCACTTAGAACTAATGTATTATTATACACATGAAGGATAAGTTGGTGAGGACTGTACGGAAGGTCGTCCCTAAGCAGGGCGTCCGACTACTTGAAGAAACATATCGTCGTGGCCGTGGCTATGCCGTTGCTGCTCAGTATGGATTTCCATCTCGTGGCCTAAGAGTGATTGCTATTACCGGAACAAATGGTAAGACGACCACTGCAAGCTATATAAACGAGATCTTAAGAACGGCTGGTTTAAAGACGGCTATGTTTTCGACGGCTGTTATAGAGGTTGATGGTCAGCGAAAGGTGAACGATCTTAATGCAACCGTTGCATTGACTGCACAGATGCAGAGCTTTTTTAGAGATGCAAAACGCGCCGGCGTTGATTTTGTTATTCTCGAGATTACCTCGCATGCGCTCCATCAGCACAAGCTAGATACGGTAAAAGTTGAGTGCGCCATCATGACAAACTTAACCCAGGATCACTTGGATTATCACGGCACGATGGAGAACTATGCAGCCGCAAAAGCAAAGCTTTTCAAGGGGCAGCCACGCTATATCGTGCTAAACCATGATGATGAGTGGTTTGATTACTATAACCAGTTTGATGCTGCCGAACAAAAGATGACATATGGTACCCACGAGGCAGCCGAGACGCGAATTGCCAAGGCCAAGCTTCACAAAGAGGGGAGTGATGTCCTGCTCGAGATTGATCATCAGACCAAACTCGATATCTTTACATCGTTAGCTGGTAAATTTAATGTCTACAATGCTGCGGCCGCAGTGACTGCTGCGTACTTGCTGCAAGTAAACCTCGACCACATTCAGCAGGGAGTGAAATCACTCAAAGCCGTACCGGGTCGTTTGGAAAAAGTGGAAACCGGTAAGCTGTTTGACGTTATTGTCGATTACGCCCACACGCCGGATGCACTCGAAAAACTGCTTGAAACACTCAAGCAGATGACAAAGGGCCGCGTCATTCTGGTTTTTGGAGCCTGTGGCGACCGCGACCAGAGCAAGCGCCCGATTATGGGAGAGATCGCTGCAAAGGGTGCCGATAGAATAATTGTTACTGATGAAGAGAGTTACGGTGAAGATCCTAATAAGATCCGCGCCATGATTATGGAAGGTATTAAACAGGGTAGGGGAGAGGGCAAGACTGAAGAGATTGCTGATCGTCGTGCCGCTATAACCAAAGCGCTGCGAATTGCCCGCCCAGATGACATGGTTGTTATTACCGGGCTTGGACACGAGCAGTATAGAATCGAAAACGGCACTAAAGTGCCGTGGAATGATGCTGCAGTCGTGAAAGAAATTCTCTCATAAATTGAACTAGCCCTCGGACCGTACTGACAACGAGTGTCAAACGGCCCGAGGGCGTAGCGTTCAGCAGGCCATCATCTTCGGCTGCTCCTGCATCGATTCGAGCAGCTGCTTGCGCAGCTTCTTGTCGGTGCCGGCGACGTGGATCGCACCACCCTCGGAGGCGTAGGCGATCGCCCAGGGCTCGTTCATGAAGTCCTTGACGCCGGCCACCTTCACGATGAACAGGTTGCGGTCATCCAGGTTGTCGGCGCTGAACTGGTAGGCATTGCCGGGCGTGAGCAGCGTGTAGTCCCGCATGATGCGGGGCGGCAGCTGCAGGTCCATGACCTGGGTGTCGGTGCTGTGGAACATATTGCTACATCCTCTCGTCGCGAGACTGTGGAAACAGTCTCAGAGTTCCTGCGGGGGTTCCAGGGGCGGTCACCTCTGTATTGATTGAGAGGTAACCTTCGAGCTGGAGGTCTGTCTCCTCGCCCGACTGGTCTAGGAGGACGGCCAGTAGGCTGTCGATGTGAAACACCGACTGCCGCTGTGGCATTGGGTCCTGGAAAACGCTGTCGGATGTCGTCTTGATTCGGACAACACCCTGCTGACCATCTCTTTCGAGCGTCAGATCGAGGCACGGGAGAAGACCATCGCGAAGTCCGTTGACGCTAAGGTCAAGGGATACGTGGGTCTTGACCACCGAGTACGTCAGAACATCTCTGGTTTCGTCGGTAGGACCAAAGAATAGTCCCACTTTCCCCTCCTTGGGATGAAGCGCTGCTAGCCGATAGGTACGTGCTGAAACACTATGTATAGATTAGCATAAACACTTAAGTTTGTCAATGAGTGCTTTTGTATCCACATACAATAGAAGTCAGTAATAAGATGGGGGTAAAGAGTTATAAATAATAACTCATACTCATCAATACAAGATACCTGTCCTGCGGTACAATGAAAAACAGAGAATGAATAAGGAGTTTTCATTGATGCCTACACTAAAGGAAAGCCTGAACTACGAACCAGTAGAACTAAATTTCGGAACATCCGGTCTTCGAGGCCTTGTGACGGATATGACTGATCTTGAATGTTACATCAACACTGCAGGATTTTTATCTTTTGTTAAGGGCGGCGGGAGTGTTGCTAATGTACTTGTCGCTGGTGATCTTCGTTTTAGTACACCGCGGATTATAGGCGCAGTAATACAAGCTATCAAGGATGCAGGCTTAAATCCTATTTTTTGTGGTTTTATCCCTACGCCCGCATTGGCGTACGCTGCGCTACAGCAGCAGTCACCCTGCATTATGGTGACAGGAAGTCATATTCCTGACGACCGTAATGGTATCAAATTTTATACGTCGACGGGCGAAGTCCTGAAGTCCGATGAGGCAAGCATTAAGGAGCAGGTTGCTTCTTTTCGACAGAGTATTTACGGGAGTGACGCTCAGAATGCACTGTTTGGTGCTGATGGAATGCTACTTCAAGCAGCAGCTTTACCAAATGAAGACAGCAATGCCGCTGGAATATACCTAGAGCGCTACCAAAACGTCTTTACCGAAGAACCGCTACGAGGCAAGAAAGTAGTCATGTACCAGCATTCAGCTGTAGGACGCGATATGATCCCGCAAATCCTAACCTCCCTTGGTGCCGAGGTGGTTCCGGTGGGACGTTCAGAGAAATTTATCCCTATTGATACTGAAAACGTTACCCCTGATGATAATGTATATTTCAAGCAACTCGCACAGGAGAATCCAGGACTATTTGCCATTATCTCTACCGACGGCGATAGTGATAGGCCATTTGTAGTAGATGAAAATGGTACATTTCATCGCGGTGATGAATTAGGCGCGGTTGTTGCGGATTGGCTTAAGGCTGAATTTGCAGCTGTACCAATCAGCTCAAACGATGCTGTTTTAGAGCATCTGGACACACAAGCTGTTCCATACGAGTCGACCAAAATTGGTTCACCGTATGTCATTGAGGCGATGCAGAAAGCGAAAGAACGTGACATTCAGCGAGTCGTTGGTTGGGAAGTTAATGGCGGCTTTTTACTAGGCGATGATCTGGAGATTAACGGCAGAGTACTCAAAGCTCTGCCGACGCGCGATGCTGTCTTGCCGATTATCGTCGCATTGCTTGCGGCAGTTGATAGCCAAACTAAGGTTTCTGATGTATTCGCTAGGTTACCTCAGCGATTTACGAGCGCCGGTTTGATTGATAACTTTCCGATTGAAACTGCTAAAAAGATTGTCGGTACGTTCTCAGAAGACTCCAGCAGTGTACGTGATGAGATTCAAAACTTCTTCTCTTCAGAGTTGGGCTTTGGCAAGGTCGAAAAAATCAACTCACTCGATGGAGTACGTATCTACTTTGACAACGGTGATATCGCTCATATTCGCCCTTCGGGTAACGCGCCGCAACTCCGCATCTATAGCGTGGCTAACAGTCAGGAGCGCGCCGATGAAATCGTTCGAATGGCGGTGTCAGAGCCTGATGGTATTTATCGGGGCATAGAGAAAACTATGTAGCCCTCGAACGGTAGCAGATGTCCACTGCCGTTTTTAGATTTACAAAAGCAGCAAGCAGGAGGATACTAAAATTCAGCAATGGCTATCACTCCATATTATAGTGATAGCCTAAGTAGTAATGTAAGAGCAAAAGATCAAACAATCATGATTGAAACGAAACTCTTAGCCGATAGATTGTTGCGTCGTCCTAAACTACAAGGGCGAGCTAAAGAAGTGTTCGAGGAGCTTCGCAAAACGCCAGACGAAGCTGTTGATCTGTGGCTGGAAGTCGTGACTCCACCGGAAGAACAGTCATTCCTGCACTATCGCTCGCAAATTTTTGCCAATGCTGATCTTTTTCCTGAATATTTTCCAACTTTTGCGCAAGAGGGAGTTAATCCGCAGGTACTCCTGTTCGACCTTATGGGCAAGCAGCGAAATGATATTTCGCATCAGTCTAAATCTTCGGCACTGATATTTGCGAAAACAAAGGAGATCTTAAACCAGGCATTTGGTGATGCATTATCAGAGTTGAGGCAGGATTGGCGAAGGCACTATTTTTTACCAGTCTGCAATACAGTGGATGAAAGAGGCGAATTGATTCTTATATATAATGCCGATGCCGAAATTGAATTTACTGGTAAGTTAATAGAAACGCATTTACCGGGCATGATTGGGACGATTATCGTACCCGAAATGATAGCTTGTGCAATTCCTGAGCCTCTTCCCGGGGAAGAGAGCGTCGTGCGATTGAAGTTGCCCGATATTGATAACCCGGATCCCGCTTTAGTAGCTCAGCATATTGTTGCTGCTGATGAAGCTCGCCAGCATGTTCGTGTGAATCCACACATCAAAGCAGCCGCTAGGCGTCGAATGACCACGCAAGACTCTATCGCAATCCCTCCTTTGGCCGCATAAACTGTCCGTGCACTTCCTACTTGGCACTCATTATATTTGAGTGCTAATATATCTATATGGCCGTTGTATCGGCAAACGCACGTAACGTAAGGAGGAGTCATCGCAATGAGCACACCTATTAAGCCTCTTGCTGAGCGAGTAGTCGCTGTAAGAGAAGAGGCAAAAAACCAAACCACCTCAGGACTGTACTTACCAGACAGCGCAAAGGAAAAACCAGTATCTGCCAAGGTTTTAGCAGTTGGGCCTGATGTGAAGCAGATTAAGGTAGGGGACCGAATCGTCTACAAAGAATATTCCCCAACTGAACTAAAAATTTCCGGTACTGAATACATTATTTTAAAAGAAGAAGATGTCTTGGCGACTATCGCCTAAGTAGAGGAGAAGAAGACGCATGGCAAAGAAAGTTTTTTATGATGATGATGCTCGCCGCCGGGTACTTGGTGGTGCTGAAGCACTCTATAATGCTGTTAAAGTGACAATGGGTCCAAAAGGCCGCAATGTCATTATCAGCAAGAGTTACGGCAAACCAGTTGTGACCCATGATGGTGTTACGGTTGCTGAAGGGCTTGATCTTCCAGAAGACGACGATGAAACACTAGGATACAAAGTTGGTGCCGAACTAATCAAACAGGCTGCGACTAAGATGAACAAAGCAGCTGGTGATGGTACAACTACCGTGACCGTTCTGACTTACAATATTCTTAACGAGGCAAATCGCCTTATTGCAGCTGGTCACAATCCGATGGAGCTCCGCAAGGGAGTAGAGCAGGCTGCAGCCGAGGTGCTCTCATCACTTGCGAAGCTAGCTGAAACGGTTGATGGTAAGAAGGGTCGTATCGCAGAAGTTGCTACTATCTCTGCTGGTGACGCTGAAATTGGGCAACTAATCGCAGGGGTAATTGATCAGGTTGGCAAGGACGGTATTGTTACTGTTGAAGAAGGCCAGGGCCTTAAGATGGAGTCTGAAGTAGTCGAAGGTTTCACTATGGACCGCGGCTTCGTTAGTCCGTACATGGTCACTGATCCGGCTCGTATGGAAGCAGTGTATGAAAAGCCAGCTATTGTTATTACCGACAAAAAGATCTCAAGCATTCAGGAGTTCTTACCGCTTCTCGAAAAGCTCGCGCAAGCCGGTAAGAAGGATCTTGTCCTTATTGCAGAAGACGTTGATGGTGAAGCGCTTGGCACATTGGTGCTTAACCGCTTGAAGGGTGTGTTTAACACCGTTGCTATCAAGGCACCGTCATTCGGTGATCGCCGCAAAGACATCCTGGGTGATATTGCTGTCCTCACTGGTGCAATTGTTATCAGTGAAGAGCAGGGCCATACTTTCGAGAACGTTGACCTAAGTGTCGTTGGTACTGCTCGCAAAGTTATCGTTGGTAAGGACAATACAACAATTGTCGAAGGTGCAGGAAAGGCGAGTGATGTCGACGCACGCATCACAACTATTAGCGCACAGGCTGAGAACGCAAACAGCGAATACGACAAAGAGCAGCTCGAAAAGCGTCGTGCCGCGCTTAGCGGTAAGGTTGCTGTCATTAAAGTTGGTGGCGCTACTGAAACCGAGATTGAAGAGAAGAAATTCCGCGTTGATGACGCAGTTGCTGCAACCAAAGCTGCTTTGGCCGAAGGTATTGTCTCTGGTGGTGGCGTTACTCTAGTAAATCTCGCAAAAGAGATTACTGTTAATGGCGCTGATTCAGTAGCCGCCGGTCGCGGTATCCTTAAGGCTGCTCTTGAACAGCCATTCCGCCAGCTGATGCTCAATGCTGGTCTCAATGCTGATGCGCTTCTGGCAAAAGTACAGGAAGCGAAACCTGGCTTTGGTGTTAACGTAAACAATCCAGACAAGGGTGTTGTTGATCTAAAGGCAAATGGGGTAGTTGACCCAGCCCGAGTAACAAAAGAGGCTATTCAAAACGCAGTCTCTATTGCGGCGACGGCAATGACGATGGGTGCGGTTGTTGTGGAAATTCCTGAAAAGGAAGCACCTGCTGCCGGTGGTGGTATGCCTGGCGGCATGGGTATGATGTAGTTATACCGCCAAGAAGCAAAGGAGAGTGCAGGTATATAGCTTGCACTCTTTTTCTTTGCAAAATAAGAAGAACTGTTTCATTATTAGTATGTGCCGTCCTACTACAAACGAGAGAAGGTGAAACAAAGGTGTTCAGGATGTTTTTAGTCCTGTTCTTCGCAGTTCTGACCATCGCGTACTTCGTGCAGGAGCCAGTATACGGCATCATCTGCCTGCTGCTGATCCTGCTCGGGCCACTAGTGCAAGCTGCACGATGGATGGCGACACCAGACCGCAAGCTGCGTGTTCCGGACATGATGGAACGAATCCTGATCGGGGTAGTGCCGTTCTTCGGCTGGTTGGGGATCTATGTCCTCGACTTCTACCTGCATGCCCTCCCTGGGCTGAGTCAGGAGGACATGCTCTGGCGGTCGCTAGTGCCCTTCTGCGTTGTTGGTGCCTACTATGGCGCCTACAACCGAGCGGTGTACTAGGATGGAACATAGGGTGGCTGCTTTGCTCTTTCAGGCAGCCACCCAAAACTCACCGATAGTAAAACAGCCACATAATCGTGGCTGTTTCGTTTTGGGTATGCAATCTCCGTTATTGCTGAGCGGAGAAATAATCAATCTCTTTGATGACGTCGAGCAGGGCTTGTGCTCGCTTTGATTCATCCTCAATCGCCTTAGCAGTTTCATGTGCTTGGGTGAGGAGACTCTGATCGTCGGTTGAGCGAATAATTAGCAGAAGAATATCAAATTTTTCTGCAGTTGGCAGATTTAAGTGATCGATAAGTGGACGCAGTTGTTCAAGCGCGTCCTTTTTAATACCCTCAAGATCACTCGTGCCATTAATAATAGGCGCGGGAGTAGAGTTGTTGATGACAGGAATAGAGTAATCTGTTGTAGGTGCTACATCGGCATTAGGCGGGGCAATTGCACTGACAGGAGGTTCTATAACCGGCGGCGTGTTGGTTGGAATAGCCGGCGCCTGGCCTAGTGGCGTCTCTTCAAATTGCAATCCGCTTGTAGCGGTGCTGTCTTCGTGCACTGGTTCATCCATTCCCGCGAGTACCTTTGCGAGTTCTGGATCATCAGTCGCTGGATGTTGTGTAGTTTGATCGTTCATGCCCACCCTTAATATAAACTTAAGCTTCTTTGTTATACACTGTATCATAGAAGGAAAGAGCAGTGAATATGCAATTAATCGGAGGTGTTATTATGGCTATGCTTGATGATCGAAATGTAATTTCTCAGCGCGATCCAGATGGTGCGTTGGCAGTCGCCGCACACGAAGCCGACCAACTGCGCTTCAATGCGGTGCTCGTCAATCAGCCAGGAAAGCAGTGGCGCCCACAAAACATTGTGTTAGCCGGTATGGGCGGATCAGCTCTTGCTGGCGGTTTTGTCAAAGACTGGCTTGACCTTTCGCTTCCATTTGAGGTTGTTCGACGCTATGACCTGCCTGCATATGCGAATGAACACACACTTGTTATCGCAAGCAGCTATTCGGGTAATACGGAAGAAACGGTATCAGCACTGCATGAAGCGTGGGAGCGGGGGAGTCGGATCGCTGTCATTGCGAGCGGCGGTAAGCTAATTGATTTTGCAAAAGAGAAGGGACTTGCCTTTGTTCAATTGGAAGGCGGTTTACAACCGCGAATGGCAGTTCTTATGAACCTGCGCGCGCTGACACATCTTCTTGAATCATATGGTGTCGCACAGGGGGCATACGAACAACTCGCCGCAAATGTAGAGTGGCTCGAGGATAAGACGAAGCACTGGCTCCCGAGCGTCCCACTGGAGCAGAACGAAGCAAAGCAGCTCGCTATGGAAATAGTAGGGAAGACGCCCGTTATTTACGCTGGATCAAAACTCTCTTCCATCGCTTACAAATGGAAGATCAGCTTTAACGAGAACGCAAAGAATGTATCGTTCTGTAACGAGATCCCTGAATTTAACCACAACGAATTTATGGGGTGGACGAGCCATCCAATAGAGAAACCATTTGCCGTTATCGACCTGCTTTCCACTCTAGAGCACGAGCGTGTACAGAAGCGCTTTAGTGTTTCTGAGCGTATGCTAAGCGGTATGCGACCAAAGGCAATCCCGGTTGCAGTAGAGGGTAAGACCCTGCTGCAGCAGATGCTCTGGGCATCAGTACTTGCAGACATGGTAAGTATCTACGTTGCGATTCTCAATGGGGTTAATCCGACGCCAGTCGAGCACATAGAGCGCTTCAAAAAAGAACTAGAAGCCTAAGGAAAGCCAACTAAAAACCCGCGGTGCCAACTAGGAGAGCCGCGGGTTTTTATATGGAAAGCAGTTGTATCGAACGCTTATGGTAATTGCCGTAGGGCTTGGATCGGGTCTTTGCGAGCAGCCCGTAGGGCAGGGAATATACCAAAGATGATTCCAACAAAGAGCGACACGCTAAAAGCGATCAGCAGAATCGGAGCAGACAGTGCTGGCAAGTAGCCAACAAATCCACTCAAGAAGATGGCAATCAGGTAGGCTAGGGCGATACCGATAATACCTCCGGTCAGACTCATCAGCATTGCCTCGATAAGGAATTGTGACAAGATACTGCCATTAGTAGCACCAATTGCTTTTCGGATACCAATTTCACGGGTTCGCTCCGTGACATTAACCAGCATTATGTTCATGATACCGATACCACCAACAATCAACGAAATTGAAGCAATTGCGGTTGTGATGCTAATAAGCAGGCGGAAAATACTATTTGCTATTTGGACGGCTTCGTCTGATCGAATAACCGCAAAGTCTTCTTCGCCGTCATGGTTCCTTAGAAGTACATTCTCAATTCGCTCAGCAACCTGATCGGATTGTTTTTGATCGGCAGGAATAACCGAAATTTCCTGGATCTGCGCAATACCTTGGTTAAACGATTTTCCAGCATCAAGACTGACAAATGCTGACTTATTGTAATCAAAACCAGTCACAATAGCAGCGTGATCAACTTTCTTTAGGATACCAATAATCGTAAAAGGCTGGTTGCGGAGAGTTAATTGACGACCAAGGGCATTCTCGGTACCGTAGAGCTCTACTGCGAGCTCATTACCAATAATGGCAGTCTGACGGTTTGTTTTATCTGTTAAGAACTGACCATAACGAAGTTCTAAATTAGCAACATCTTTAAGGGCAGGGGAGGTGGCAACAATTGCGGAGCTTTTAGCCCGTGTTTCGCCGTCGCGGACGCTTCCGGTTATCAACATAATTGGTGCTGCCTTAGAGACACCTGGAACGTCTTGAACGCTACGTAGATCGCTTTCGGTGATCGTCGTGGCACCGATTGCAGCTGTTAAGTTGTAGCCAGTAATCTTGCCGTCTTCATTACGCTCCACCTTACCCGGACGAACCGTAATGACATCGCTCCCACGTTTGTTGATCTGCTGTCCTACTGCTTGCTTTGCGCCTTCACCAAGTGCCAGTACTAATGTAATAGCTGTGACACCAATGATGATACCCAGAGTGGTCAGGGCCGTACGGACCTTGCTGGCACGTAGTGACGAAAGTGCTATGCGAATATGATTACCAATCATGAGTTCCCCTTTGTCGTGCGAACGGTCGATCGACTGTAGTGGTTCAGTGGTCGTTTAGCATTCTCGTCTTCTGGAAGCTGAGGGTACTTACTATCCCTGTCAATGCGACCATCTACCATGTGAATAATACGATCAGCCCATACGGTCAGGTCAGGGTTGTGGGTGACCATAATGATAGTGTTACCTTGCTGGTGAATCTCGCTCAACTCTTTCATGATGATCTCGCTCGACTTTGTATCCAAGTTACCAGTTGGTTCATCAGCTAAAATAATTGATGGATTATTAACGAGTGCCCGAGCAATTGCCACGCGCTGTAATTGACCACCGGACATCTGATTCGGCATATAGTATTCGCGTTCCTGCAGACCAAATGTCTTTAGGAGCTCACTCGCTTTGGTTAAGCGTTTCATGCGCCGCATACCTTTGTAGGTGAGTGGCAGTGTAACATTTTCGATGATGTTCATCCGGTTAAGTAGGTTAAAACTCTGAAAGATAAAACCAATCTGATTGCGGCGAACTTTTGCCCGCTGCCTTTCGCTTAAATCCTCGGCTGACTTACCGTCTAGTAGATACTCACCATGTGTAGGAGTATCCAATAGCCCAAGAAGATTCAGCAGGGTAGTCTTACCGCATCCGCTTGGCCCCATGATTGCTACAAATTCGCCCTTTTGAATAACAAGATCAAGGTTGTCGAGTGCAACTGTTGTTGCATCACCATGACCAAAAAGTTTCGTAAGGCGCTGTAACTGAATCACCGGTTCCTGTGATCCTTCCTTTGCCATTAATATCCTTTCTTAATTTTCTAAAAAATCCTTCGCCTTATTATAGTGATGAACCTTACCTCTAGGCAACAGAGTAATTAAAGTTATAATAACAACCGGAATAGGGAAGAGTGTCCGAGTGGCCGATGGAGCACGCTTGGAAAGCGTGTGTACGGGCAACCGTACCATGGGTTCGAATCCCATCTCTTCCGCCATATAAAGAGAGCTACCCCTGATGGTAGTTCTTTTTATATGATTTTCAAAGAGCTTACGGTGGTAGGGTACAATAATGAGGTATGGCAAAACTCTTTAGAACTGGACGAGTCGGCGTAAATCGACGCACACAGGTTTCAGCGCCC
>PJQJ01000020.1:60120-67646 GCA_002861585.1 Candidatus Saccharimonadota bacterium
CTTAACCCAAACGAAACGATAGACGGAGCAAAACGGAGTGCTTTTAGCATTGCTGGCAGTGTTCTAACCATAGGATCAATCCGTACGCCCGCCTCGTGGGAGACTGATATTGCGGCATCGATGGCTGCTCAAGGACAGAGCGGTGCAGTACCGGCTTGGTCTGGCGGTATTCTTATAACAAACCGCGACATAAAGAAGTTTCTGTATGGATACTTTGAAATTAGGGCTCGTTGGCCAAATCCGGGCAAGGGTATGTTTCCTGCCCTCTGGTTTTATGCCACTGATGGTAGTGGCGATCCTAAGAATAAGGGCGGAGCAGAGATAGACCTGTTTGAGATATTTGGTTTTTCAACGGGGCAGCCGTGGGATATTACACTGCATTATCGTGATAACAATAATATTAGTGTTCGCCCAAGCGTTCATGTCACCGCACAGACGCAGAATAATGATACAACCGACTGGCATACCTACGCGCTGGATTGGCAGCCGACGTACCTACGTTTTTATAAAGACAACGTTTTGGTTGCTGAAATCACCGGTGAGGATGCGACGTGGTTTGACACCACTATGGATATTCGTTTGAACTACTCAATGGATGCAAGTTGGTTTCCGGCTGATCGGCTCTCGGACAGCTCAACTCCCGATCCGCTCCTAATGGAGGTTGATTACGTTCGCCAATGGGCCACCAAGCCGTACTAGACGATCCAGTAGATTTTAGCCACTTATTGTTTTAAAATAAGTTCTTATGGATAAAAAGAATACTCGTCAGTACATATTTGTTACTGGGGGCGTTCTCTCTGGAGTAGGGAAGGGTATTACGGCTGCGTCAATCGGAGCAACTCTGCGAGCCCGTGGTGTCTCGGTCTCTATTCAAAAGTGTGATCCCTACCTAAATGTTGATGCGGGCACACTAAACCCAGCCGAGCACGGTGAATGCTATGTCACGAAAGATGGTGCCGAGACCGATCTAGACCTCGGCCACTATGAGCGGTTCTTGGATATCGAACTAACCCGCGAAAGTGCAACGCTTTCGGGCCGACTACTCCTAGAATTAATAGAAGCAGAACGGGCTGGAAAATTCTTAGGCCGAACGGTTCAGTTAGTACCGCATCTAACGAGCATTATTCAGGATGCAATCTCCAAATCTGGTGCTGGATCCGAGGTGCATATTGTTGAAATAGGCGGCACTGTTGGTGATTACGAGGGTCTTGCTTACATCGAAGCAATTCGAGAATTCGCAGCCCAGGTAGGCCGCGAGAACTGCCAATTTGTACACGTCGTGTATGTGCCGTACCTATCGGCAAGCAAAGAGTTCAAGACGAAACCTGCTCAAAATGCAATTCGTGATCTACGCAGTTTTGGTATTGCTCCGGATATAATTGTTGCTCGCACCGAAACAGAGCCTAAGAGTGATATCGCCGGGAAGATCAGTCTCTTTGGTGGAGTGCCAACCGAAGCTGTTGTCGTTCTGCCGAACGCCGATACAATCTATCGTGTACCGCTCACGCTTGAGGAGAGCGGCATAGCTGAACTTATTGCAGATCGTTTTGGACGTGCCGGTAAGGAAACCGACATGAGGCAGTGGCAGGAGCTCGTCACTAGAGCAACATCAACACACACCAAGAGAGTTCACATTGGAATCGTGGCGAAGTACCTCGACAATGAGGACACCTATTTTTCTGTTGTTGAAGCACTGCGTTCGGCTGCTTGGAAAGAGGGTGTTCAACTAATGTATACATGGGTGAGTGCAGAGCGAATAGAAGAGGAAGGAACTGAACAACTTCGTGAATTCGACGGTATCCTTATACCTGGCGGTTTTGGTTCTCGTGGTATTGAAGGCAAGATTGCCGCCGCCACTTTTGCTCTTGAGAACCAGGTGCCGTACTTAGGTATCTGCCTTGGACTGCAGATGGCAGTGATTGCTGCGGCTCGTCGTGGTGGCATACCAGATGCGACTAGCAGCGAAGTAGATCCAACAACCTCCAGCGATGTCGTCTTTATTATGCCTGAACAGAAGGGGCTTGAAGCTACCGGCGGTACAATGCGGCTTGGTAACTATCCGGCTGAACTAAAACGAGGTTCACTTGCTGAGAGCCTTTATGGTGCGAGTACAATTATTGAACGGCACCGTCACCGCTACGAAGTAAATCGAAGATTTGAAGATGCAATTATTAAAGGAGGCCTCTCTATTTCTGGTGAATCGCCAAGCGGAAAACTAGTTGAATTCATTGAAGGCACGAATCATCAATTCTTTATAGCCACTCAGGCTCATCCGGAATTTACCTCGCGACCACAACGACCACATCCACTCTTTGTCGGTTTTATTGAAGCTGCTATTTTGCAGAAATGAACAGATTCAATCTCCCTCTACTAGGCCTAGTCATGCTGCTGACTGGGTTTATACCCGTACCCGTTCGGGCGGAGACCGAAACTCTGCAGTCTATCCGGCTTCATCCCTCGGCCACAGAAATTCAACTGTTGCCTGGTGCTAGCGTGACAAAGAAGATGACGATTGTTAATAAGGGGAGCGCCGAGCAGAAAGTGCAATTTTATGCTCGCCCGTACCGCGTAGAGGGAAAGCAGTACACCCCGTTTTTTAATGCACATCCTACCGCTACAAACGCCGCAGAGTGGGTGACGCTCGGATCATCATCAGAAATTATCAAGCCTCAGGGTGTCCTGTATGTGGATTACACGGTTTCTGTTCCAGCTAATACAAAACCAGGTGGGTATTATGCTGTAATATTTACAGAGACGCAGCCTAAGGCGCAGACAGGGGTGGGTAGTCACGGACGAGTAGGCAATATTCTGTATATAACTGTCGGAGAGGGCGGAAGTCCCCACATCAATGCCAGCGCAGACACAAGCTTTAGGGTAAGTCTCGGTACTCCGATAACAATCAAAACTGACATTGAAAATTCAGGCGCAACGCACACTATCGCCAAGACCGAAACGAGCATCGCTACTATTTTTGGAGGAAAGGTGTTCCAGGACAATACTGAGCGCTACGTACTGCCGGGGACAACCCGTTCTATCGAGACAGCACCCCAGGCGTTGGGGACGGGAATTTTTAAGGTGGATCGAAGGGTAACGGCGATGGACAAAATGGAGCAGCTAGACAGTCAAGTTATCGTATCTGTATCTGGACGAACGCTGATTATCGGGCCGATCATCGTGGTGTTGGTCGGATCTATAGTAGCGGGGCTGATTAGTAGCCGGCGAAAAACTATCCGCTAATTAACCGCTTATGCCTATAATGGTCAGTAATGAGCAGTAGTAGCATCAACCGCAAATGGATACTCTTGCAGGTAGCACTGTTGATCTTTTTGATTATTATTTTGATAATGCCCGCGCCGCGCGTACTGGGTTTGACGTACGGAACGGGTGGATACGGAAACTGCCAGTTTAATACTTGCGGTATTACACTTTCGCTTGCTTCTGGAGGAATGAATGCTCTAAGCATTACTCCTACCAGCAGCGGTAGTTGCACAATCAAAAAGGAGAGCGCAACGATTGTAACAGGTTCGGATACTGGTTTCAGCCTTATGTTGCAAGATGGTGACGCCGATAATAGCTTGAAGACGGTATCGGGCTCTTCCATAGCATCTATCAGTGGTACGGTCGCCACGCCTACAGCACTTGCTGTGAACACGTGGGGATTTCGAGTGGATGGAGTAGGGGGCTTTGGTGTAGGTCCGACGAGTGAAGTAACGAATGTAGCCACTCCTTCTTCACTGTTTGCGGCAGTTCCACTATCTACTGGATCTGCCGCGACCATTGCTAAGACCGCAGTCAGTACAGGCTCAACCGGAGTCACCGTCAATACCTTTTTTGGCTCCTGTATCGACACAAGCAAGGAGAGCGGACAGTACACTGATGCAGTAATATTCACAGCAATTGTTAATTAATTTTAAACCGCTTATACTTATCGTTAATAGTATTGAAATAAGTAAAAATGAGCGGAATGTAAGAGTATGGCACGTTTACCTACTCCGGGTGGTGATGATGATGTTTGGGGTAATGTCCTCAACGATTATTTAAGTGTTGGCCATGGTGCTGATGGTGCGCATAATTATGCTACTTTTGCCCAAAATATGCTTGGTTCAGGAGTGCTTACTTCTAGGCCAGCTCCTGATGCTACAAACAACGGCAAATACTTCTTTGTAACGGATGTAGATGGCGGAACGCTGTACCAATCAAATGGCACTGCTTGGACACAGTTAACCCGCGGTATCAATGCAGCGCCCGCTGCTCATACGCATAACTTGAGTACGCTTGCCGATGTAACAGTCTCTTCACCTGCAGCAAATCAGGTACTAACCTACGACGGTTCAAAGTGGATAAACAGTTCTGCCGCCAGTGCTCCAAGCAACATGATGACGACCGATACAGACCAAACCGTAACGAGCGTTAAAACCTTTGATCGAGCTCCTGTAGCCAAAAATTTGACGATAATAAATCCAGTATCTACTGCCTCAGCGTCTTTGTATCTTCACAATACTACCGCAAGCAAGATATGGGAATTTTTCAGTGACTTAAATGGTGATTTCGGTGCCTGGGATGTGACAAGGAACCAAACAGGCTTCAGGATTGGCGCTGACGTTCCAAACAATGCCATGGTGCTTAATGCAACCAGGGCAACATTTGCGGGAGAAGTTTGGGAAGGTACAAACAGGGTCTATTCGCCCGCTAATAAACCAACGCCAGCGGATATTGGCGCCGTTGCAAATACGGCTATCGGAGTTGCAAGCGGCATCGCAAGTCTAGACGCGGCCACGAAAGTACCGGTTGCTCAAATCCCAACCGGTACAACCAATACTACCGTGGCACTTGGTGACCACACCCATTCTGCGGCAACGGCAAGTGCGTACACTTTTACACTCCAGGGGACACTCTATGTCACTGGTGGCAAAACCAGGATATACATGGAAAGGGCTGGCGCAATTCAAGGCGTTCGAGCAAGTGTTTCGACTCCTCCTGCTGGTAGTGGGGTGATAGTCGATGTGAATATTGACGGCGCCACTATATACACCGATCAAACTCTGAGACCTACTATCGCTGATGCTGCCCATACATCCGGTTTTATCACCTCTGTCAAACCAGCAGTAGCGGCCGGACAGTTCATTACTGTTGATGTCGATCAGGTTGGTGCAACGACGGCTGGTGCGGATCTGTCAGTAACGGTGTGGGTACTATAGTCTGGCTATGGCTGGCGATCTTTTAACAGAGACCTTTACCGAGGCGAATAAGGTTGGATGGCCACTGCGTCGCTGGGCGCGAATACTGCAGCGTAACGCCGACCACCGCGTTGAGGCCAACACCGGGATACTACAAGTAGGAGACTTTGCTGACGCGTCTGTCCGCGTGAGTGCAGTCACAAGACCATGTGTCGATCAGAGTCTCGTCTTTAAATACAAAAAGAGTACAACCAGTGGATCAGTAACGCGCCTCAGGGCATGGGTAAGAGGTAACGGCACGTTCAATGCCGATGTTGGCGGGAGTGGCTATACTGTTGCTATTTATGGCAACAGTTCAACTATTGAACTGCGCCGCAGCGAAGGCACGACGACCAGTACATTACTCGCAACCGCCAGCTACAGCAATACAACTGCGTATCACTGGTGTCGCTTAGAAGCGGTCGGGACGACGGTACAAGTGAGGTTTTGGGCGGACGGGACCGCCGAGCCCTCCACGTGGCTGATATCCGTTACCGATACTATGTGGGCTTCTGGTATTCCTATGTTTAATGCGTATCATGGCGGCAGCACTGCTCCCTATGTCGGCACCACCTTTACGGTCGACGACATTACCTACACCGATCTAGGTAACAGTGAGCCGCTAAACGATGCTGGGTCTGCCACTCAGGTAACGGAATCCGGATCCTTACGTTCTCTTATAAGTGCACAAACGGTCGGATTTGCGGCTGAAAACAGCGAAGGTTATATAGTGCCATCAACGCAGCAGCAGAATGCATTCACCAGTGCCTGGCAGCAGGTGATAGCAGGTGACATGGCGGCAGCCGCGGCAGCAATATCATCCTATCCCTATGATGTCGTAACGTATACCGATACTGATTCGGGTCGTATGTTGCGCCTTCTGCGCGAACGCAAAAACCCGTCCGGAAAATTTGTCTATGGCTGGGGAACGTACGTATTCGATCCAAACGCATCAAGTAAACTTATCATTGAAGCTCCCCATGCAGTAGCCGACTCAAACACGGAGCTAGAGGCTGCTGATCTCATGACAAAAGAGCGGGCTAGGGCACTGATCGTCTGCGGTGCTCATCGTAATGCGAACGCTCAGTTAGTGGATGGCGACCGGGCAGCGGATGTTGCCAACTTTGCAGGATCAGTGTTTCAGGCGGTTCACGAAGTCTTCTTGTCAGATACGTCGCTGGTCTTTTTGCAACCGCACGGTTTCGCCGATGCAACTGAGCCAAATTACAATATCATTATTTCTCAGGGCGAATCGACTAGCACTCAGCTGGTGAAAGACTGTGCTTCGGGGCTGCTACACCTCGGCTTTTTGGTGCAGGTCTACGATGGAACGGGAGTCTTAGGGGCAACCGGCAACACTCAGGGCAAAGCGACTCGAGCAGTAGGTGCTCAGTTCATCCACCTAGAGCAGAACTTTACTCTCCGATCAAACTCAGCGGCAGTAACGACGGTCGTGCAGTATATGGCTGGCTTCAACCCATGGTTCGCACGAACCAAGTCCATATCCTCGGATATGCCTCTGTAGTTACGGAGGGAAGGGGTGATAGCACCTGCGCTAGCACCAAAAGGTCCACCTCTGTTATACTACTGGTGATGAAGACTATTGCAGATACTATTGATTCGGTTGTGGCTGAATTATTCGACCTGTCGGAGCGACCTGCTGTCGTCGTGACTCGACCCGAGCCGCAATTTGGTGATTTTGCTACGAACATTGCGTTGCAACTTGCGAAACCCCTTGGAAAAAATCCGCGGTTAGTTGCCGAAGAAATTGCTGAAAGGTTACGTACACAAGGAAGTTTTCACGATGTTTCCGTTGCTGGACCTGGTTTTATTAATGTCCGGCTAACCGACAGCGCGCTGCTTCAGATGCTCGATTCTCCACCGCAGCAAACATATGCTGGCCAGACGATTGTGACCGAATACTCTGACCCTAATCCTTTTAAGGTTCTGCACGCTGGGCACCTGTATACGACGCTTGTGGGCGACGGCATCTCTCGACTCTTAGAAGTAGCGGGAGGAACGGTGCATCGGGTGAATTTCGGTGGAGATGTAGGGCTTCATGTCGGCAAGACGATGTGGGCAATTCTACAGGAGCTTGGTGGCGAGAATCCTCAGGGGTTGCAGCAGGTAGAAGAGTCTAAGCGTTTGGAGTGGGTGAGCGCTCTTTATGTAAAGGGTAACAATGCGTACGATGATGATGAAGCGGCTAAAGCGCAAATCATAGAATTGAACAAAAGGGTGTATCAGCTGCATAGGGACGGTGACAAAGAGACACCATTCGCACAGATCTACTGGACCTGTCGTGAGTGG
>PJQJ01000020.1:67850-68691 GCA_002861585.1 Candidatus Saccharimonadota bacterium
GGCCTGCCGACATATGAAACAAAAGATTTAGGCTGCGCACTGCATAAATGGGATGACTACCACTTTGATAAGAGCATTATTATCACCGGTAACGACATCATAGAGTATATGAAAGTTGTACTGGCAGCGTTGGGTCAATTTCACCCACAAGCTGCCGAGCGAACAACTCACCTAACGCATGGCCAGATCAAACTTGCTGGTGGCGTTAAAATGAGTAGTCGCAAGGGTAATATCCTTCGCGCTGACGATGTGCTCGCAGCCGCAACCGAAGCACAGCAACAAGCAAATGATAATAGTGACCATGACGTCGTACTAGCGGCCGTAAAGTATGCCTTTTTGAAACAGCGCATCGGTGGCGACATTATTTACGATCCGATCGAATCCGTTAGTATTCATGGTGATAGCGGTCCATACTTGCAGTATGCACATGCTAGGGCTCGAAGTATCATTAAAAAAGCGATCAACGCGGAAACGATGCAGCTACAGGGCGTTCAGCTAGATCCGTCCGAACGAACGTTGGTAGCAAAGCTCAGTCAGTACACCGAAGCAGTCGATAGGGCAGTTGCCGACCTCATGCCGCATCACATCTGCGCATATCTATTTGAACTCGCCCAGACATTTAACCGCTTTTACGAGCAAAGCCGTATTATCGGTGACGAACGCGAGGGCGTACGACTCGAGCTCGTAAAAGTGTACGCTGATACTTTGCAGCGAGGACTCGAACTCTTAAAGATACCAGCACCAGAACAGATGTAATAATGACAATAAGGAAATAATCATGGCAACGCAGAACAAGAAAGACAGTGCAAAAAAAGTAGCTCAAAAAGATATAGAAAAGCAG
>PJQJ01000020.1:68891-71019 GCA_002861585.1 Candidatus Saccharimonadota bacterium
AATTGGTACCGCGGCTACTGGATTGGTGAACCAGATCGTTAACGCCGTTATTACACCAACTGTCAGCTTGCTGCTGAGTCTGGTTGGTCTGCAGAGCCTAAAGACGCTTAATTTTGTTGCCAAACGTGCTGCTGATGGTACTCCGATCATTACCTATGCGGTTGGTGACTTGATCGAAGCGATGATTAAGTTTTTGGCAATTGCCGCAGTTATCTACTTTGTTGTTATGGGCCTGAAGCTCGATAAGCTCGATAAGAAGAAAGAGTAAAAAACCGTCGCATCGCGCTGATATTATTGCCCTGATCTATCGGGGCAATTTTTCATTGTCCAGATAGGTGAGGGGAGGATTTTGATGGGATCCTCCAAAAACCCATGCAGCTATATGAGCTCATCCTCTGCCAGCGTCTCATACGATGAGAAGCGCAGACCTTTGAACTCTGGCAGCTTGTGCAGACGCTTGGCGACGGCACCTGCGGTGGTCCCATCGTGCGGCGAGTGGCGCAGAACGATGGTGATCCTGGCGTCGTACTCTTCGTCGAACGTCGAGTCGTCATCGTCAACTGCAAGCTCAACAAGGACAACCCTACCGTCGACTAGGAGATCGCGAACAACTTCGTAGATCACCGACTCTAGCGAGCCGGTGAACTCGGTCACGCAGCCACAGTCGTACTTGCTAGTGACCTTGACACTGTACTGTCCATGCACCAGGCGACCGTGAGTGAACCCGAGTGCCGGTGGGGGCGAATCGTGCTGTCTGCGCCGCTCATTGCGGGCTCCTTTTTATAGGTGCGACTGACTTTCGTCCTTTTGGACTCGTCAGGATAAGCACGCACTTATCGAGTCAGGGGAGGTTTTGAAGCAGGTAACCTCCCTGGAACCTGTAGAACGGCGGACCTAGTGGTCCGTGCCGAGCTTGGGTCGCACGTTGACCGTCAGACCCTGGAAGGCCGGCAGCACCAGGAGTTGCTCGCCGAAACGACGAGCTGTCTCGATAGAGGCCGGGCGACGCTCGAGGGCGACGTCGATCAGGAAGTGGTCACGCTCGTCCTCCTTGACGGGAGGCACAGACCAGTAGTCACCGGTCAGATCCTGTAGCTGGAGCATGAGCGGCGAGGAGTCGTACTGGTCTGTGTTCAGACTGCAGCCACAGCCGTAGCTGATCAAGACGGCAGGGTCTTCATCCAACGACCAGGCTACAGTCAGTGTGCCAGTGTGCTGGTGGTCCTGCAGGAAGCCGTTCCTGTTCTCCGTCTGCGAGGTACCGGTCATTGCGGTGCCTTTCTTTCGTGGTGGATGGTCAACAGAATGTGCCGACCATTAAAACTAACTAAACATTTTTTACTACGATTTGTCAATAAGACTAATTATGGATTGGTACTTTTACAACCCTCTATAATAAATATATGAGCAAAATTCAAAAGTCCGAAGATGAATGGAAGAAGCAACTGACACCTGAGCAGTACCGAGTCCTGCGCCAGAAGGGGACGGAAGTGCCCGGAACGGGTGAGCTGCTCTACAACGAACAAGAGGGGACGTACTTATGTGCGGCCTGTGGCAACCCGCTCTTTGGTAGTGATACAAAGTATGAATCAACTATGCCGGGCCTTATCGGCTGGCCGAGTTTCTCTGATGCGGTAAATAATGATGCACTTGAACTGATTGATGATACAAGCCTTGGAATGCACCGGCTCGAGGCAGTCTGTAGTAACTGCGGTTCGCACCTAGGGCATTACTTTGATGATCCAACGTCGCCGAACGGAAAGCACTTTTGTATCAACTCACTTAGTCTGAAATTCAAAAAAGAAGACTAGTAGGGAGCCCAAGAACGAGAAGAGCCCGCCGCCGGGGAGCGAAGGGCTCAACTCGGCTGCGGGCAGCAGTTGGTCATGGTCTCACGTAGATGGATCCGTCCGGCTCGTCGGTGAGCGCGGGTGTGACAGGGTAGGTGCCCTGTGACCCGAACCTGGTCGGGAGGTTCAGCTCGGCGAAGATCTGAGCGGCCTTGGCCGTAACCGAACCGAGCCGCAGCTGTGCAGTACTGACAGGGTGAACATACTCGTCGAGGATTTTGATGATGTCGACCGCGAAAGATGCGAATTCTCTGTACGGCGACATTTCCTCGTCGAAA
>PJQJ01000020.1:71035-73492 GCA_002861585.1 Candidatus Saccharimonadota bacterium
TCTCGATCGCTTTCAGGAGCAGCAGCACATCGAGTGGGTTCTTACTGAACGCTCTTGGGTTGACGGGGAGTTCGGGATTCTCGACCGGCTCGAGCAGTCGCGACGCGAAGCCCTGCAACTCCTGCCTCACGTGCACGGGGTCAGTTACGACGTAGGCGTACTCGGGACCGAGCAACTCTGCCCACACGGGCACGAGGCGTCGGCGCAATTCGAGCGCGACTTCGTCCGTGATGTCGGTCTGATCTTGCGGACTGGACATGTGCGTGTTCACTCCTTGACATAGGGAACAACTGTGAAATTATTTAAGCATAAAGTAAGGAAATTGCAATAGTACTGGTGTAATGGTGGCAGTTTGGTTTACAGTAGATAGTAATGAGTAAAAAAGCTACTATCCTATGGCTGGACATGGAAATGACTGGACTTGATCCGGCTCGGGATCTTGCGCTTGAAGTTGCCGTTGTAGCGACAGACTGGGATTTTACTGAAATAGCCTCACTTGAGAGCGGTATTGGCTACCCGGTTGAGCAGGTGCAGGCCCTGCTGGATGCAAATGACTTTTACAGGAAGTATCCAGCCAATAAGAAGGCGCTACTGGAGCTAACGGCTACTAGTCCCGCACCTGCGGTTGTCGAACGCCAGTTGCTAGCTTTTATAGCTGAACACTGTGATAGTTCACAGCCCGTGCTACTTGCTGGTAACTCGATACATCAGGATCGACGATTTATCCGCGCGGCGATGCCGTTGCTAGATCAAAAGCTCCACTATCGAATGCTCGACGTCAGTGCCTGGAAATTGGTCTTTGAAGCAAAGTTTGGTAGGAAGTACCAAAAGCAGGAGTCGCACCGCGCACTTGATGATGTTCGCGAAAGTATCGCCGAGCTACAATTTTATTTGCTAGATATTATGGTAAGGGACGAACAATAAAATGATTACTCAAGAAACAATCGAAACCTGGTTGGCTAGCTGGCCGAACACATGGCTTGATTTTCCTTACGGTAAAGATATCGCTGTTTATAAATTCGGCGATAAGGATACTGAGGATGGTAAGCTGTTTGCTCTGGTAGAGCGGGGGAGCGTGCCAGTTCGTTTGAGCCTAAGATCTGATCCGCAACTGGCAGTCCTGCTGCGTGAAAAATACGAGACCATCCTACCGGCTAAGAATCTGAACAAAAAATATTGGAATACCATTATTTGCAGCGGCCAGCTGGATGAAGAAGCGCTTAAGGATCTTATTCGGCATGCCTATCAAGAGGTGCAAAAGTAGCTACTTTAGGTTGGCAAGCTGTTTTTGAACAGACTCTAGCTTATTGTAGATTTCGCTCAGCGATCGTTGTGCCTGCGCGTCACCCACTTTAGGGTGAATCTCGCTGAGTAGTGCTTGTTGGCTACTGATCTTTTGAGAGAGCACTAGTTTATATGTATCATCGAAACGACTTGATGACAGTGCTTGTTCTAGCCGCGGTTTCGTCGTTGTATCGACTTCTTGGGCGGCAATATCTTTTGGTACTTTTTCGACACCCGTTGAGGCCATTAAACTTGTAAGCGTGCCTAAGTCACTCTTTAAAAATAGGTTTGCATCGGCATTGATACGCATCAATTCGGCGCTACGAATGTTCTTTTTAGCATCGTCAGTGAGCGTAATAAGCTGCTGTTGTCGAAAGACGGCGCGCGTAATTTGATCGCCAATATTGTTGCCGCCGCTAAAGGCGAGCAGCATGACTCCAAAAATGACAAGTAGAAGCAGTCCAATGCCGCCGAGGACAACTTTATTGCTCAATTTAGTAGGCCGTTGAGCGACCGGAGCAGAGTAGTATCGAGGATCCATATTGCCATTATTTAAGCATAAACAACAACAGAGGTACAGCCTGATGTACAATGAGAGAAGATGATGGAGGCCAAAGAAGAAGTTCGATCACGTCTGAATATAGAAGACGTTGTTGGAGAATACGTACAGCTAAAGCGGGCTGGACGTAATTTTAAAGGCCTCAGTCCATTCACGAGTGAACGAACGCCTAGTTTTATTGTCAGTCCCGACAAGCAGATTTGGCACGATTTTAGTAGCAATAAGGGCGGCGATGTGTTCTCGTTCGTTATGGAAGTCGAGGGGATTGATTTTCGTGCAGCGCTTGAGCTGTTGGCGCGCAAGGCTGGTGTTGATCTTAGCCAGTACCAGACCAGCGGTAATCGATCGGTTGCCAAAAAGAAAGAACGACTCCTGAGTGTTCTTGACTTGGCGGCGACCTACTATCAGCAAAGCCTGCTAAAAAACCAAAACGCACTCGCGTATATCTTTAAGAAGCGTGGTTTTAGTAAGGAAGTCGTGCAGCTCTTTCGGTTGGGGTATGCTCCGATGGCGGATGATGCCCTGGTACGAGCACTAGCAAAGCGCGGGTATACTCAGGACGAAATGAAAGATGCGGGACTGGCGGTGCAGCGCCGTGGTCGTATGGGTGATAT
>PJQJ01000020.1:73597-74099 GCA_002861585.1 Candidatus Saccharimonadota bacterium
CACGCCGCAGACGCTACTCTACGATAAGGGTCGCCAACTCTTTGGGCTGCATCTTGCCAAGGAAGCGATACGCCAAGAAGACGTTGCGGTTATCGTCGAGGGAAACCTTGATGTTATAAGTTCTCACCAGGCCGGTGTTCGTCAGGTTGTTGCAGCAGCTGGAACTGCCCTGACTGAGCATCACCTAAAATCGCTCAGTCGACTAACGAACAATGTGGCCCTAGCATTCGATGGCGATAAAGCTGGAATTGCCGCAACGGAACGAGCTATCGATATTGCGCAGGCCCTCGGCGTGCGCTTAACGATCGTCTCGCTGCCGGGCAATGCCAAAGATCCAGATGAGTTAATTCAAGAGGATCCACAACTCTGGCGAGATGCAATTGCAGCCGCCCAGCCAGTTGTTGATTGGGTGATAGCGAGGTACCAGGAACTCTTTGATATTACGACTGCCGACGGTAAGCGGGAGCTGACATCGCGCGCACTCGCAGTGGTCAAGAAGCTT
>PJQJ01000020.1:74243-83767 GCA_002861585.1 Candidatus Saccharimonadota bacterium
CGGGAACCGGAGATGTCAAAGTCGATGATGAACTATCAGGATAACCTGCTTGCCCTTGCAGCGGGTGACCCGGATGTTCGCGATGCGCTGCGTGCACTTGAACCAGAGTGTGTTATGGGTGAGCAACGAGCCCGAATATTGGATTTTCTGAAGTCGCATCCAAAGACAATTCTGCACGGTGAGCTCCCTGACGAGTTGCAATCGGATGAAACATATGTGAAAATATTATTATTGCAAACAGAGACCCGTTACGGACAATGGAGTAGCCATGATCGCTACTTCGAAGCAGTCGAGCTGGTTAAGCGATTACGAAAAGAACACAAGCAAAAACAGAAAGAACAACTCGAGCAAGCAATGCGTGATGCCCAACAAAATGGTGATACGGCGCGTGCACGAGAACTGATGAGCGACATAAACGCACTAATTAAGGAGCAAAGAAATAATGCCAGGTAGGAAAAAACAAGACTCGCCGATTGATGATCCAATACTAGAACCGGTTGCTGATGGAGTGGCTGATCCACTGCTGGACGATGCGGCATTACCAGTAATCGCCGATGATCCAATTTTGGCTGACATCGAACCGCCAATTGATGAGCTCGAGGAAGAGGACTTCCAAGACGATACCGGTGAAGAATCATTTTATGACGAGATTTCTGATGACTCTGTCCGTCTGTATCTTCGTGAGATTGGTAAGATTCCACTCCTAAACCCCGAAGAAGAGCTAAAGCTAGCCTACGAAGTGAAGGAAGGCAAAAAAGAAGCAAAAGACAAGATGGCTGAAGCCAACATGCGTCTGGTTGTTTCAATTGCTAAGCGATACTCAGGCCGTGGCCTCGATTTTCTTGATCTGATTCAAGAGGGTAACACTGGTCTGCTGCGTGCTGTAGAAAAGTTTGACCCGGACAAGGGATTTAAGTTCTCGACCTACGCCACCTGGTGGATTCGTCAGGCTATTACTCGCGCCATTGCTGACCAGGCGCGAACGATTCGTATTCCAGTGCACATGGTTGAAACCATTAACAAGCTGCTTCGAACGCAGCGCCGTTTGACTCAGGAGCTGAACCGCGAACCGACCAACGAAGAGATTGCTAAAGCCATGGAGATGGATGTCGACAAGGTTGAATACGTCATGAAGATTAAGCAGGATATTACCTCGCTTGACGCTGGTGTTGGCCGTGATGGCGACGACAGCGAAGAGTCTGTTCTTGGTGATTTCATTGAAGACACCGATGCCGTTACTCCTGAAGATTCAGCGACAACACAGCTCCTAAAAGAGCAGGTTCAAGAACTTCTTGGTACCCTAACCGAGCGTGAACAGAAGATCCTAAAGATGCGCTTTGGCCTAGAAGACGGCAAGAGCCACACTCTCGAAGAGGTAGGACAAGAGTTCAGTGTTACTCGTGAGCGTATTCGTCAGATTGAAGCCAAGGCGCTAGCGAAACTTCGCAAGCACAAAGACGCTAAAAAGCTGCATGAGTACATTCAGTAGTCTCTTATATACCTAACATTTACTGAGCGGGGGAGTATGAAACAAATTATTGGTCTTGCCGGTACATTTTCCGGCGGAAAAGATACCTATGCCGCGCACCTGAAGGCCCAGTATGGCTACCGGCATGTCTCAACAGGAGATCTAGTGCGTGAAATCGCTATGAAGGAACATGGTTCGGTTGAGCGACCAGTGCTACATGAAGTAGCTAATAAATGGCGTCATGAACATGGTGCCGGTGTTTTTGCGAAACTTGCTCTTGAAGGGTCTAAGCCAGTCGCAATTACCGGTATCCGTTCACTTGGCGAGGCTAAGATGATCAGAGAGAATGACGGTATTTTGGTGTTTATTGATGCACCAATCGAAATTCGCTATAAGCGCATGATTAAACGTGCCCGTGATAACGAAACTGCCATTTCACTTGAGGAATTTACTGCTCGTGAGGAGAAGGAATGGTATAGCGGTGATAGTGATGCCGACTTTAATCTTCGTGACATAAAGAGGATGTCAGACATCCTTTTGGATCGCGACTACTCCTTGGAAGAGTTTTTACGGGTTTTGGACGCGGAGCTCGGCCTAAGCGGGTCATAATTTGTCTTGGAAGTGTAGGTGCTATACTGGAGCCATATTATGGCAACTCATTCACTCCCAGCTTCAACAGAAATAACTCTACAAAAATTGGCTCAGTACAAGCAGCTGCTCGATGACGACATTAATGATTATTCATCGCTTCTGCTTGAAGAATGGGGCTCAGAGCACGGAGAATTCTCACGTGCGGCGGTTGAAGCATACTGCTCCGTTCTTGCCCGCGGCGGCAAGCGCTTGCGCGGTGCTCTAGTGATGAACGCATACGAGATGTTTGGCGGTACGGATCAGCAGCTCATCTTGCCGGCTGCTCGAGCTATCGAGATGATTCATGCCTACGTGCTGATTATTGATGACATCTGTGATCGTTCCGATCTGCGTCGTGGTGGTGACAGTGCTCATAAACTTTTAGAAAAATACCACAACGGCAAGGGGCTCCACGGCGATAGCGCTCATTTTGGTATCTCTATAGCAATGAATGCGGCGATGGCAGGATCCCACCTTGCCCTTACTGAAATTGGTCGATTACCAATCAATGATACCGTCAAATTGGAGGCAATGAATAACATCAACAGCTGCCTCCTTAAGACAATACATGGTCAGTTCAATGATATATTCAATGAATCATTACAACAGGTGACAGAAGCGCAGGTACGTGACGTACTGACAGCAAAAACGGCATGGTACACATTTTTGAACCCAATCCAGCTCGGTGCAATCCTCAGTGAAGCCGGTCCTGGCGAGCTTGATTTGCTGCAGGATTACGCAGTTCATGCCGGTTTAAGTTTTCAGTTGATTGACGATATTATTGGTACTTTTGGTGATAGTGGTGCTACAGGTAAGCGTACTGATGATGATCTGAAAGAGGGTAAAATTACGTTACTAGTTGCCCGGGCCCTCTCGCACGCGAACGAGACAGATCGATCCTTTTTGCTGTCGCAGCTTGGTAATTGGGATATGAGCCTTGAGCAGTTTCAGGAATGCCGTCGTATTATTCAAGACAGCGGTGCACTTGATTACGTGCGTCAACTTGCGGAGCAATCATCAGCTAAGGCTGTTGCCGCTCTTGATAATGCCCCTGATTATTGGCGAAGCGAGAACGTTGCTTTTTTGCACGGCTTGGCAACATACATAGTTAGCAGAAATAAATAAAATTTATTCGCTAAAAAAGCAAAGTAATTATTACACTTGTTTTTTTGCCGCATGTTCTCCAAAATGGTTATGACAACTTATTTTTTTGTGTAAGGAATTCTTGTAATGAAGTTATCTATCGATGGGGAAGTATCCCCAAAGGTTAGGCGTGCGGTTATGCGGTTTACGCAAGAGATTCAGGGCTCTGAAATATCAGAAGTAACAATATCTCGAATACGGGGAGGACTCGCGCTAACAGCCATAAGGTGGTGTCAATCTGATCCATCTCAAGACGCTCTAAGGAAATATAGTGAAGCAGCTCAGAGTGCTCTAGAGGGCATTGCCGATGATTTAGCAGGGGAAGAAGTATCTGATGTGGTTGTTCGTCGGGCAGAGGATGGGTTAGGGTTCGAAGCGGTAGTATCGTGTGTCGCGATTGCACCGGAACTGGTAGCTGAGTCAGCAGCAGAAGGAACTGATAGTTATGGTGATACTTTGGAACATGAACTACCGATCGGATCAGGTTTTACCTACGGAAGTGCAATTGAGCAGTACGTTGCCGCTATGGGACTCTATGATTCTGATCCTCCGACTCAGGAGGAGTCTACTCCAGCTGCGCCCAAAGTTAATAAAAAAGCCGGGGGTAATAGGAGAACTGTACCCAAAATAGATAAGGATTCTCTTAAGGCTACACCACTCGATGAGAGAATCTCGGAACTACAAGCAGACGACTTAGAAGACATCTCTCCGGATGTGGAAGAGAGCATACGGAAGCTCGACCTCAAGGACACCGAAAAGGTCCTAACTGTCTGTCTGCCGTTTGCACGAAAGGTAGCCAGACAGATTAATCAGTCATTGCCAAACGACGTCTATGAGGACTTGGTACAGGAAGGGTTGGCAGCCGTATTGGACATAATACCGCGATTCGATCCTGACAGGGGGACGAAGTTTATTACGTTTGCTATGCATCGTATGCGCGGCGCAATGATTGATTGGTTGCGCGAACAGGATTGGGTGCCGCGAAGTCTGCGCGCCAAAGTGAAGAAAATAGAGCCGTACATTACAGAACTAAACAGTCCCACAACAAGTCAGCTCCGGAAGCGGCAAATATATGCCGAAATTGGCATGAACAAACAACAGGTTAGTGATGTTTTGTTAATTGCAGCGTCTAGTAAAGTCACTTCGCTTGATAGTCAGTTTACCGCTAGTGGCGATAAGACGTTCGCCGATACTGGTTTACAGATACCAATGACGGAAGAAGGTTTCTTTCAGGTGGAATCTGAAATGGCTGGGGCGAGAATACAGATGATCATAGATTCACTTCCAAGACTGCTAGCAAGCCTTCGAGTAAGTGATCGAAATGCTAGCATCTTCATAAATTACCATACAACCAACGCTAGTATGGATGATATCGCCCTTGAGAACGGCGTTTCTGAAAGCCGTATTAGCCAAATAGTGAGCGCTATCGAGGATAAGCTGACAGCCTATTACGCACGGAACCCCGAGCTGCTTGACGAGCTGCGGGATCTTATTGACGCCTAAAACGAACAAACATTTGCTTCTAGGCAAAATTGTAAAATAATCCTATGAAATGGGTGAGAGACAGAGAAGCGGGGAAGAACCCAACAGTCGTTTTGCTCAGACAATTTATTGGTAACAAATTTGGACTAAAGCCTGTTAATCGAACTGGATTAGCAGCGAAACTCCAATCAAGCATGCTCTACAGATCGCTCGCGATACTTACCGAGGCTGAAATCGACAGAGAACTCATTACGGGACTCTTGTGGATCGTGAAACATACACTAGCTCGCCGATAGTTTGTTTATTTTGTGGTTTTATTGTAAGGTATTATAAATAATTCGAGGTCCCCATGTCTGAACATCAATCCCTAAGCAATCATTTTGATATGCTTGCCCTGCTCACGCCTGAGGAGCAAGAAGCATACCTTGGCAAACGCCGCCTGCTTACGGCTGAAACAATCCTTTCAGTAGCTGGTTTAGTGCGTGTTGCTGGTGGGGAAGCATCGGCAGACATGGCGGCACAGCTACGCCAAAAGCTTACTGATATGTCACTGGAGGGGCTTGAGACGGTCAAAGGCCTTGCACAGCAACTTGAACAGAGATTGAGCGGGGTAGATCAGTTAGGCACATCAGCTAGTTTTTCTCGCTTACTTGCAATGGATTTGCCGGTTACTGAAGCTGTAGTCCAAAACGAAGCTGGGACCATTTCTGAATATGTTGAACCCGCTCAGGACGAACCAGAGGCTGAAATGTATCAGCCAGAGCCTGTAATAGAGGCAGCCCCAGAGACACAATCTGAACAGGAGCTGCCATTTAATCCAAGGCATCTTAATTCGTTTCTTAAGAAATGCCTAGGTGAGGATGAGGCTGCTCGTGTTCTTTGTCAGCCGGCAGAGGATATCGTTGCTCTCGTTGAAGAACTGATCGCACTCTATGAAAGCGGTAACAAGCGCAAGGCAACGGTGCCAACTCAGGTCGCTCGTTTACGAATGTACCTTGACGGAACGCCACTTGCGACTATTGCCGAACAAGAGGATATTTCAGCGCAAGGCGCACGGGTGTCCTATGATAAGCTGGTTGAAATTATTCAGCGCAGCTTACGGGGACGACCACCAACTTCCATAACGCGGCAACCAGCTGCGGTGGACCGAAAGCGGGTAGTACCAACGCAGGCCACGCCGGTTGCCACTAGTGCGCTAGCAGCTCAGGTCAGCCCAACCAGGGAAGTGCCACTAGCACGGTCCCCCGAGCAAACCGCAGAAGACTTGCCAGCATATGAAGTGCTTACTGAAGCATTTGTGGAGGCACTGGACTTAGATAGTAGTCTAAAGACTGCGCTAAGTTCATTGCTTGATCCAAAAAACCATGGTGAAATAACTGATAATAAACGTGAAGTGTGCCGTCTTATAAATGAGCGTTTAATGAGCTATGGTGTGCAATTAGAGGATATTTGTCCAAAAGGCCTAGGTGTGTGCGAACGTACGCGTCGTGTGCTTGGATTTTATAAATCATATGGTGAACTCGTTCAACGTGATCCGGTATCTGTCTCTGTGCAGCAACGGGAACACGATAGACGAATGCGAACCAGCGGTTCCGTGCCGAACGATATTACTAAAAGTATCTACACCGGCTTGGTATATGTAGTAGAGGCATTGAGTGGAAAACCAAGCGCAATCATATCAAAATCAATCGCCTAGAGTAGATTTTATTGATCCTCGTCGAGCCGAAGCTAAACTGATGGCTGGTCTTTTGCTGCGAAAACTATTAGTGGTGCAACCCTCACTATCTATTGAAGTTACGCAGAGTGTAGCTAAGCCGACAGCTCCACCAAATATGGAAACAACAGAGATAACCAAAAGGGCGAATGTAGAGGACCTACAATCAGTAGAGCAGCCCGTACCGAGCGAACCGCAGGCCCAGATCGAAGAGTATGAAATTCTTTGGCAGCGCTACGGCAAGCTTATTGAGCATATTGCTCGAGGCATATCAGCGCCGCCTCAACTTTATGAGGACCTGGTTCAAGAGGGCATGATAGCACTCTGGAAGACTGCTCCAAAGTTTGATCCGGCTAAAGGTCAAAGTTTGACCGCTTTTGTATACCCGCGTATTCGCGGTGCGATGCTAGACTACTTGCGCGAAAGGGATGTTCTGAGTAGGGGGGATCGCGATAAGTTTAAAAAGATTACCGCCTTACTGGCGGATGGCATGAGTGATACAGAAGTCTGTAAACAACTGGGTATAAGTCATCAAAAACTAGGAACCCTCCTTGTCACTGGTAGGGGAGAGGTGTCAATTGATGCCGAAAATGGCGCTGAAGTAAGAATTATCGATCTTATCTCTGATCCACACAATGATTATCAGCAAATAGACGAAGAGGTAAGCGGGGTAAGCCGGCAGACAGGTCAGCTGGTTGCTCTTATCGAAGAAAGGATAGACCTGCTTGGACCCACGCTGATAACGCCACGCAATAAGGCGATCTTCCTGGCATACTGCAGGGGTAACATCACGTTGGCGAGACTGGGAGAAGAACATAATGTTACCGAATCACGAGTGGCACAGATAGTGGCCACAATTGCAAAACGACTCAAACCCCATATTATCGATCAATTTGAGGAATTACTAAAAGATGCTGCATAATAGGTAGTATGACAAAACGACTGGCTGTTATTGACGGAAAATCAGTTTTTTACCGCGGCTACTACGCAATGCCGAGCTTCACTACTAAAGAAGGTATTCCTACCGGCGGTGTCTATGGGTTCGCAGCACTCGGGCTTGAGTTAATACGAAAACTAAAACCAGACTATGTTGCCGTTGCGTGGGATAAGCCCAAAACGAATATTCGAAAAAGAAAAGAGATATATCCAGATTACAAGGCTGGCCGTAAAAAGGCACCTCAGGATTTTTATGACCAGATTCCAATCTTGCACGAACTGCTAGAGGCATTCGGCTGGCCGCTCTATGAGCTTGATGATTACGAAGCCGATGACATTATGGGAACATTTGCTGTGCAAGCTGCGGAGCAGGGAATTCATACGAGTCTGATTACATCCGACCTTGATGCGCTGCAGATTATCGGTCCTCATACCGATTTTTATGCCATGAAAAAAGGTTTAACGAATATTGAACTTTTCAATCCTGAAAGCTTCGAAGCCAAGTACAACCTAAAGGTTGAGCAGTTTTTGGATCTTAAGGCGCTGCAAGGGGATAGCTCTGACAATATTCCAGGCGTTCCAGGCATTGGCCCTAAGACTGCTATCGATCTGCTTAAGAAATACGAAACGCTCGATGGCATATACGAAAACCTAGATGAGATTAAGGACGCGCTGCGCCGCAAGCTAGAGGCAGGTAAAGACTCAGCCTATATGAGCAAAGAAGTCGGCAAGATCTGGTGTGATGCGCCGGTAAAGCTCGATCTTGAGGCTGCCGATGTGACTGATTTAGATGTTCAAAAATTGGCTGACCTCCTTAGGAAACTGGAATTTCGCTCTCTTCTAAAAAACTTGCCAACCCATATGCAAGTAGGGGAGGAGTCAGCGGCACAAGCAATCGCCATGGCTCTGCAACCAGCAGTTGTTGAACCAGCTTCGGACGATACAATTGCTGAGCTGCTAATGGTCGACAAGATTGTTGCTATGGAACATAACGATCAATATATCCTCTCGCTCCAGCCAGAAAGCGGATATATTGTTGATACCGCCGAGGCAAAAAAGATACTAGCCAACGCTAAGACTATTGCGCATGATGCCAAACTGCTCATAAAAGATATTTTTGGCAAGAACGTTCCGGCGGGCCTCATCGTCGAGCACGACACAAAGCACGCGGCTTTTTTGCTTAATTCGCTTGAACGAAATTTAAATCCTGGCGATCTTTTGGGCCTTGAACTGAATAGTGAAGATAGCGGACAGATGGTTGCTGCGATATGGCGCTTGTACCAGGAGCAGCTGAAGGCCCTAACCGAGCTGCCAAAACTGCACTCGCTGGCAACAACGATTGATTTTGCGCTGATTCCGCTGCTCGCCCGAATGGAGGAGTACGGCGTTAAGATCGATACGCACTTTATGGCCGATATGAGCGATGAACTGGGCGCACGCATCAACGAGCTAAAGGCGCAGATATTCGAAGCCGTTGGTTATGAATTCAATATTGGTTCACCCGCCCAGTTAGCTGACGTCCTATTTGGCAAGCTACAGCTGCCGACTACCGGTATTAAAAAGGGTAAGACAGGTTATTCGACCGGCGCCAAGGAACTCGACAAGCTGCGCGGCCAACATCCAATTATCGAGATGGTTGAGGAGTACCGCGAGCTGACAAAACTCAAGAGTACCTACATTGATTCACTGCCAAAACTGGTAGATGACCAGAGTCGGCTGCACACAACCTTTAACCAGGATGTTGCTGCCACGGGACGACTCAGCAGTACTGATCCGAACCTGCAGAATATCCCAATTCGTACCGAAATCGGCCGTAAAATTCGTCGTGCTTTTATACCCGAGGAGGGTAATGCCTTCGTCAGTGCTGATTATTCACAATTCGAGCTGCGGCTCGCGGCTGTTTTAGCAGGTGATAAGCAGTTGATTGACGACTTTAACTCCGATCTGGATGTGCATGCTAAAACTGCCAGCGATGTGTACGGTGTACCGCTCGAGCAGGTCACGAAAGATCAGCGCCGCGCTGCCAAGACGATTAACTTCGGTGTGCTCTATGGCATGAGTCCGCACGGACTCAGTGCTGCCACTGGCATGAGTTTTGCCGATGCTAAGAAGTTTATCGATGGCTACTTTGAGCTGCGTGCTCCGATTCGT
>PJQJ01000020.1:84072-85199 GCA_002861585.1 Candidatus Saccharimonadota bacterium
GGAGCAGGTCTATCCGCCACTTGGCATTAAACTGCGTGTCGACGTTTCAAGTGGTGCGCATTGGGGTGAATTGTAGCGTGAGAACGATCAAACTCTACATCGCGGGTAAGGTGTCGAAGAACTCATTTTTTGGTACGCATTATTGGCGTGATGATATTGTTGCGACCCTTAGCCAGCTCACTGATTACTCTTTTGATCTGCTTGATCCAACAAGGACCGGCATTGATCAATCTGATCCTATGACTGTGTTTCAAAATGATTGCCGTTTGATTCAGGCATGCGATCTCTTTTTTGTGTATCTCTCTGACGATATAAGCGTCGGCGGCTCGCAGGAAATTTTGATTGCAAAGTACCTACAAAAGCCAGTGATTGGTCTTGCTCCTCGTGGCGGTAAATTCAACGGCTCGACAAAAGAGTTTTTCGGACAAGTAGTAAAAGATTATAAAGATCCTTTTGTCTTTTCGACTTGTGATTTTGTCTGTGAGACAATCGACGAAGTTGCGGCTACGATTGATGGAGCCCTTACTATTCAGCCCAAGACACTCGCTATAATCGATGATGCTCTGCAGGCGTAGGTATGTGATATCTATTACAGTCTGCGGAATCTAATTACTCTATACTAAAACGCTGACACCAGAAGGCACGTACCTTCAAGAGGAAATTATTTTTATGATTGCACCAGAATTGATATCTAATGATGAAGAGCTTCGGCTGATTATGCCGAATGTTGAGCGTGATGCCCAAACAAGCATTGGGTGGCTTGAAGGTGAGGAGGGCCGTGAAACGCTGCGTTCTATGGGTGTGACGGAAGGAGACATAAGCGAACCAACACTAGAAGGTGAAGAGGAGCGTATCCGCGAGCTTATTGAATCTCAGCATCGCATTGCTTGGATGATCGAACATGATGGCGATATTATTGGGGTTGTCGTAGTTGAACTAAATGCAACAAAATACCTCGACGCACCGGCGGTCTCGGTCATGATCGGCGATAGCTGGGAGCGTGGCAAAGGGATTGGCACATCCGCGCTGCGACTGGCTATTGATTGGCTGCACGCCGAGCAGGAAGATCTATTTATTTTTGCTCGTCACCGCGTTAGCAACGAAGCGGCTGCTCAGGTCTTGTTGAA
>PJQJ01000028.1:0-11452 GCA_002861585.1 Candidatus Saccharimonadota bacterium
AAGTTAACTGGCGGCGAGAGCGTGCACCTACTTGACTGGCCAAAAACCGGCGCAATAAACGAAGCAGTGCTGGATGAGATGGCTCAAACGCGTGCCATTATCGAGCAGGGCCTGGCAAAGCGTATGTCCAAGAGCGACAGTGAGCAGCAGGTGAAAGTTCGCCAGCCGCTTAATCAGCTAGGATATTCTGGCAAGAGACTGGGTGGGGAACTCGAGCAGATTATTGCAGAAGAGGTGAATGTAAAGCACGTGATAAACAATGGAGGCGACGAGGGCGATGCTGTTGTTGTCACCCTTGATAAAGACATCACTCCAGAGTTAAAGCGCGAAGGAATGATGCGAGAAGTCATTCGCAATGTCCAGAACGCCCGCAAGCAAGCGGGGCTGAATGTTGATGATCGGATTATTCTATCACTAACAACCGAGGACGGCGAGTTGCAACAGGCAATCGCTGAGCACGAAGCAACGATCGCATCTGAAACCCTAGCCACCGAGATGGCAGCAAACGATGGCTTCCTGGCTGACGTAACGGTGGAGGGCGCAGCCCTAAAGCTGCAGCTGCAAAAGGCATAATTCGTCACCGCTTAGGTTGACTTTTTGAATCACTTATGCTAATGTAAATCTATCAAACAATCAAAAACAAAAATATGCTACACCTTTTAAAAAATCCATTCCGATCAGAAGTTGCTTTTGAGGCAGCTGACCCGTTAGCCGATGGGCTAGGGGACGACATTAAGCTTGAGCAGCAAGAGGCTGGTATCTCGTTAGAAGATACGCCTGATGCAGATCATCTGTCATCGTTCTGGCAGGTCGTCGTTGATGACGCCCGTCAGGACAAGGACTGGGGTTTTGCGGATGAAGAAGATAACAACCCGTTCTTCTAGTTGCGATTCTTTACAGAACCCTTCTAACCTGTTAAACTACTTCGGATATAACTAATACTTAGATAAGAGATTTTCGATGAAAGCAGTCGTACAAGTTGGTGGCAAACAATATATTGTCACCGAAAAAGAGACCCTTCTGGTGGATCGCCTCCAGGATGGAACGAAAGAGCTCACACTTGACGCGCTTATGGTCTTTGATGACAAGACCGCTACCGTTGGTACTCCAACCGTAAAAGGCGCTACCGTGAAGGCTCAGGTAGTGGAAGATGAAGTTAAGGGCGACAAGCTCCGCATTATTCACTTCCAGGCTAAGAAACGTGTGAACAAGGTAACTGGTCACCGCCAAAAGCACAGCCGCATTCAGATTACTGGCATTAGCGCTAAATAATTAGGCTGATACAAATTAAAAACACCGAGTAGAAACTCGGTGTTTTTAATTTGTACTGGTGCTGCCAAAATAACCATGATGTCCCACTAGTGAGAACTGCGTACAGAAACGAACTCCAGAGTTAAAACAATTTTTAAATTGTCTATGCTTTTCACGCAAAAATATTTTCACGCGTGCTAAAATAGTTGTAAAGAGGAGAGGGTAAAACAAAGATATGTCTGCGACGGTAATTGCTGTCACAAATCAAAAGGGCGGTGTTGGTAAGACGACAACTGCTGTTAATGTCGCTTATTGCTTGGCTAAAGCCGGTAAGCGAGTTCTTATTGTTGATTTCGATCCGCAGGGTAATGCCACGAGCGGACTTGGGATCGATAAGCAATCACTAAAGATCACTGTGATGGATGTAGTGCAGAACGAGCTGCCTATCAAAGAAGCGGTACAGAGCGTTGAGTGTCACAAAAATCTGTTTATTATTCCCGCTACTCCGCAATTAGCGAACGCAGAAGTTGAGCTTGCAAAGGCCGAGCGCCGCTTTTCTCGCCTTAAAATGGCTCTAGCTGACACCGACGATTATGATTACGTTATTATCGATTCTCCTCCAAGTTTGAGCCTGCTTACCGTTAACGGCCTGATTGCTGCTCATTACATCCTGCTGCCCGTACAGGCAGAATTTTATGCTATGGAAGGCCTTGGGCAGCTGCTTGAGACGATGCAGCTAATCCGTAAAAAACTCAATCCCACACTCGAACTACTTGGCGTCGCAGTAACGATGATGGACAATCGTACGACCCTCGGCAATCAGGTGCACGACGAGATTATAAAACACTTTCCGGGCAAGGTATTTAAGACCGTTATACCGCGCAATGTGCGCCTAGCTGAGGCACCAAGCCATGGATTGCCTGTTGGAGCTTACGATCGATGGAGCAAGGGTGCGAGAGCGTATAAAGCGTTAACGAAGGAGGTACTGTCCCGTGCCGGCTAAAGGATTAGGACGAGGATTTGATTCATTGATTCCAACGCAGGTGTTGGATGAGAGTTTTGATCCAACTATCAACCAAGACGAACAGGTGTCGGAGCTGCGTAAGATCAGCCTGAGCGAGATCACGCCCGATCCAAATCAACCTCGCCGTCATTTTGATGAAGAGGCATTAGCAGAGCTGACTGCATCGATCAAAGAGCACGGCGTGCTTCAGCCAATCGTTGTTACGCCTGTAGCTGATGGCTATCAGGTGGTAGCGGGTGAGCGTCGTTTCCGGGCTTCGAAGGCCGCTGGTCTGACGAAAATTCCAGCAATCGTTCGCACGCTGAGCAATCAGCATAAGCTAGAACTAGCACTTATCGAAAATATTCAACGGCGCGATCTTAACCCGCTTGAAACTGCTACGGCGTACCTTAAGTTGCACCAGCAATTCTCTCTGACATACGAAGAGATAGGCAAGCGCGTCGGTGGTAAAGCTATCAGTACGATCAGTAACGCACTTCGCCTATTACAGTTACCTGATGCTGCCAAAGAGGCATTAGTGACTGGTACGATTAGCGAAGGCCACGCACGGCAGATACTTGCCCTTGATAAAACGACGGCTCAGTTAGAGCTGCTTCGGCTTATCACGGTCGAAGGCTGGTCGGTTCGCAAGGCCGAGCAGTATGTCGTTGGTTACAAACAGGGTGAGCAGGCTAAGCCAGCCCGTGTTGCTGCTCGTGCAAAGACCCAGACAGAGACGCCGCACACAAAGGCACTGGCAAAGCGGCTAAGCGCTGACGTAAAGGTCAAAAACACCGCCAAGGGCGGTCAGCTGGTTATACGCTTTAAAGACGATAGTGATTTCGAGCGTATCGCTGATATGCTGCTGCAATAACTGCAACTGCCCGCTAAAAAGTCCTTGTCTTATCGAACGGGTAGATCCGCATTGCTACAGGTCCCTGGATATTCTCGAGGGGAACGGTGCCAAGCCCATTGCGGGAATCAAGCGAAAAATTGCCAATTCGGTTGTCACCTGCTACGAATACTTCACCCTCAGGAACGACAGTATCGGTCTCTCCTGAGCTAGGAAATCTTGGCGCTTTACTCTGCTCGTCAGGGAGGATGGGAGTATTTTGACCTGGTTTATAGACTGCTAGCACCCCCTGTTGTAGTACGACTCGTTCACCGGGAAGGGCAATGACTCGTTTTACAAGGAACTGATCCACTCCATTAAAGCTTTCATTAGGGTTCTTAAAGACGATAACCTGATTTCGATCTGGTAAGTATGACTCGCCCCCGAGCACTGCTTTAGCATGTGGAATGCGGTTCACGATCAAACGATCACCGGTAAATAGCGTCGGTTCCATACTCGGTCCCTGTACGCTAAAGGATCGAAATAAAAGAGCGTTGATGAGTATGGCACCAACAAAGACGGTGATAAAGAAGCCGACAATGCCTAAAAAGTCTTTCATATTGCCTTACTAGAATACACGGACTTGCTTAAGCGGCAAAACACGAACCAACAATTTACCCTGAACATGCGTATTGCTGACGGTGCCAAATGAACGCGAATCATATGAGCCGCCCTCGGCCCGATTATCGCCAAGCACGAAGAGGTGACCGTCAGGAACTTGCACGATTGAAGGCCCTTCATTGTGTGTTGGTGCCACATCAAGCTCCAGTTGCTCATCAACATTAAAGCCGTCTGGATGCTCTCTGTTTTTGATCTGAACTGTACCGTTTTCGATAACGACTATATCACCTGGGACGCCAATGACTCGTTTTATGATTTGCTCATTTTGCAAACTCGTAAACTCACTTGTGCCACTGTCTAAAACGACAATATCACCGCGTTCTGGCATGTAGTCAGCATGAATGACTTCTGCTGATGTCTTTCCGATCTTACTTACAAGGATTCTGTCATCGTCCTGCAGTGTGGGTTGCATACTCAGTCCGTCAACAAAGTATGACTGAAAGACAAAGGCGTTTAGCAGGGCAGCACCACCCCAAATTAATGCGGCAAATCCACTAAGATATGCTGGAAATTTCCAGATTGTCCTGAGGCCAGAGTGTCCTCTGGGAGCCTCTTGTGGCGGTGGCGGCGTAAAATCCCTTGTTGCAGGAGGCTGCTGTAGCTGCTCTGGTTGAGTTGGCATTTGGTGTGGTAATTGCTGAGGGGGCAGCACAGACCGCGGCAGTACTGGCACTGGCCGATTGCTTGTTGTCGGTTGAACAGAGCTAGCGATGTGCGGCGGAGGTGTTGGCAATTGGTGATGCTGAGGGACAGGGGGTTGCTGTGTGGTCCCGAGTGCTGCTTGTGATGCGGGCGAAGCGGGTAGCGGCTGGCGAGAAATACCACGTGTAGGTGCAGGTGTTGTGGGCGATTGCGGTTGCGGACGTAGCGTGGGAATTGATGCCTGAGATCGTGGCAGTTGAGCTGAGCGTGATACAGGTCGAATAAACCCATCAATACTCCGCTGACGAGAGAGTGGTCGAGATGCTGGCTGCCGATCTGGTTGCATACTCTTATTTTATAACGAAATAAAGACATAAGCACCATTTGGTTTACTGTTAAGCCCAAAAAAGGTATAGTGAATGGAGCTAAAATCTTATGTTCGATAAATCATCACACTCCAACGTAGACGGGTTTGTAGTGCGCCGCCGTGCTAATCAGAGCGGACGGCGTCTTGGTGTTGACGGTCTTAGTGTGCCTGACCAGTTCTTACATCAACCGAACCAGCCAGCTGCGCAGCAGCACGCCTCAAGCGCGCAACCGTTTGTGTCTTCACGTCCTCATAAGAACAATCTCGATGAAGTCCTGCAGCAATTACCGGGTAACCTGCATGGCGATGAACCCCATCAGGATAAAAAGCGTAAATTACGCATTTCCCGCCGAGCCGTTAAACGAACTATTATCGTTCTAGCGCTCGTACTACTCGTTGTGGGTGGTTATTTGGGCGTTAAATTTTTAATCAATAGCGGACGCGTCTTTAACGGCAATATCTTTTCGGCATTAGTTAATAGCGGCAAGCCGCTCAAGACCGATGAATACGGTCGGGCAAATATTCTTCTTTTTGGTACATCAGAGGATGATGAGGACCATGAAGGGGCTGATTTGGCCGACTCTATCATGATTGCAAGCATCAACCCACAGACAAAAGAGGGCTTTTTGATGAGCATTCCACGCGACTTATGGGTGAGCTACGGCGAGAGCTGCTCGACTGGTTACGAGGGTAAGATTAATGCAACCTACTTGTGTGGTAAAGAGGGTGGAGACGAAAAGTCTGGCGCCAGGTTGCTGCAATCAGTCGTGGAAAAGAATTTTGGCCTTGATGTTCAGTACTATGCGCACGTTAACTATACAGCGCTACGCGAAGCAGTTAATGCAGTGGGCGGTATAACAGTGAACATCGAGAGCGATGATCCTCGCGGTATCCTTGATCGTAACTTTGACTGGCGCTGTAACTACGACTGTCACTATGTAAAGTGGCCAAACGGACCGGCTAATATGAACGGCGAGCAGGCACTTGCCTTGGCACGTGCACGTAATGCAGCTGGTGGGTACGGTCTCTCTGGTGGTAATTTTGACCGCGAAGAGAACCAGCAGAAGATTATCCTCGCACTGCGAGAGAAGGCAACGAGCGCAGGTGTACTTGCTAATCCGGTAGCGGTCAGCGGACTACTCGATTCGCTTGGTAATAATGTTCGTACGAACTTTGAAGCAGGTGAAATCAAGACACTCGTTGATGTTGCTCAAAAAGTCGACAATACGAAATTAAAGCGCCTCTCGCTTATTGATGAGAAGGATCCTCTCATGACCACTGGAAATGTCGAGGGTCAGAGTATCGTTCGACCAGTTGCTGGCGTCTACGACTTTTCGGATATCCAGAGTTATCTTAAAAAGCAGTTGAGTGGGGCAGTAATGACCGAAGAGGAAGCTACCGTTGATGTCTTTAACGGATCAGGCGTTCCTGGTGCTGCGAAGGTCCGAGCCGATAAATTGAAGGCCGAGGGATATACAGTCGGGGTAGTTGGGAATGCGGCGCGAGGCGATTATGGTACATTTAAAATCTATGATCTTTCTGGTGGCACAAAGCCAAATACAAAGACAAAATTAGAAAAATCTCTCGGTGTCAGTGCGCAAAATGGTGATAGCTTACCGACAAATGTGAGTTCTACAGCAGACTTTGTTATAATAATAGGCAGCAATGGAGCTAATTAAGTCTGCTTCGCGCCGAAACTTTTGGAGCGAAGTCTTATACATCATCTTAAATCTCGCACTCGCCCTAGGCGTGTTTGCGCTTGTTCAATCGTTCCCGCAGCAGCCATACCTTGCGGTGCTGCTCGTCTTGCTTAGCAAATGGCGTATCTTTGCGGTTCGACCGCGCTATTGGTTTGCACATATTCAGAGTAACCTTGTCGATGTTGCCGTAGGATTAAGTGCGGTTGCACTGATCTTCCTGAGTGAGGGCGAGACGACATTTCAGCTCATCTTAACGGCACTCTACGCTGCATGGTTGCTCTTTTTGAAGCCACGCTCAAGGAGGCAAGACATGATCTGGCAAGCTGGCGTGGCTCAGTTTGTCGGTATAGTTGCTCTCTCGAGCTTCTCACATGAAATGCCATCATCAGTGTTTGTTCTTGGCATCTGGCTTATCGCATACGCGTCAGTACGCCACGTACTCTCAACTTACGACGAGGACAATATTAGCCTGCTAAGTATTGCATACGCCCTTATATTCGCTGAATTAGCCTGGTTTTACTATCACTGGATGGTTGCCTATCCACTGGCAGGCATTATTGCCGTTCCGCAGCTAGCTATAATTGGCTTGTTACTGTCATTCGTTGCTCAGCGACTGTATGATGTGTTGTTTCATAAGGAAAATCTTACCTTCAAGCAGGCGCGTGGACCAATCCTGTTTTTTGGTAGTGTTACGGCGGTCTTGTTCATGTTCTTTACGCGGTGGAACATAGGCGTATAGCCGACGAAGAATTAACGCAAAAGGAGGGGTTATGGAAGAGGAAAAACGAAACGATACCGGTACGACCACACCGCTTAGTGAGCGACGTCTGCCTATTCAAGAGAAGAGATCACGTCTTGGGTTGCTTGGCGCAATTTTTCTCTGTTTTGTCGCATCCTTTTTGGGTAGTTGGCTATTCCTGGCGACTGGGTTGGTTCGACCAAATGCCTCCCAAGCCATTACTGAGAATCGTCAACAGCTCGTTTCGCAGGAGAGTGAAATTATTACTGATGTCGCCAATAAGGTGCAGCCGAGTACAGTTTCTATTCTGACTCAATCGCAAGGCCGTGACATGTTCGGCACATTGCGCCAGCGACAAGGGGCTGGAACCGGTATTATTGTCAGCAAAGACGGCTATGTACTGACAAACAAGCACGTGATTCCTGAAGGTGCTACCGACGTAACGGTCGTCGCTTCTGACGGTACAACATACGATAACGTTCGAGTTATCGGTAGCGACCCCCTTAATGACATTGCATTTTTGAAGATTCCAAATGTCTCTAACTTAGCGGCTGCCAAGATTGGTGATTCAAATAAGGTGGTAACTGGACAGAAGGTAATCGCTATTGGTAATGCATTGGGCGAATACCAAAATACCGTTACCTCTGGTATTATCTCTGGCATCGGCCGTCCAGTCTCGGCCAGTGATGGCGAGGAAGTCGAGCAGTTGAATGATCTCTTCCAGACTGATGCTGCCATTAACCCTGGTAATTCAGGCGGTCCGCTACTGAACCTTAACGGAGAAGTAATTGGTGTTAATACGGCTGTTGCTGAGGGCGCTGAAGGTATTGGCTTTGCAATTCCAATCAACTCTACCAAGGGACTGCTAAAGACCGTATTAGAGGACGGTGAGGTTGCACGAGCATATCTTGGCGTACGGTACGTTAGTATTAATAACGCCATTGCTAAAGAGTTTAACCTTTCGGTCAAAAATGGCGCCTACGTTAATGGGGCTGAGGGGCAGGGAGCCGTCGCTAGCGGCAGCCCTGCTGACAGGGCAGGTATCAGGAATGGTGATATCATTACCAAGGTAAACGGTACCGAAGTAAATCAGCGCACCAGTTTTGGAACGCTGCTGGCTCAATTTACACCTGGTGAAACAGTAACATTGACGATCCTGCGTGACGGCAAGACTCAGGAAATCAAAGTCGAGCTTACCGAACTAGAGAGCTAAACGGCCTTTTGAAGCACAAGATGGAAGCGCTGCTGAGCAATGGGAGAAAAACCATACTCAGTAGCGTTTTTTAGGATCCGATCGTGCTGCCAGGGATCTGATTCGAGTAGCAAGTAGCCACCAGCCCTCAGTTGTTCCTGAGCTTGCGGTAAGAGCTGCTCAATGAGCGCGTACCCCTGATCATCAGCAAAAAGCGCAAGATCAGGCTCGTGACGTGCGTCAGGACTTATTTCAAAACCCTTTGCGACGTAGGGAAGATTAGCGGTAATAATATATGCCTGGTCCTTGGTATCAACGTTGGCCAGGAGATTGCTGAGTCCAGTGGTTACGTTCGACGTGCGTAACTCTGCAGCATTCTCCATTGCGACTTCAATAGCACGCGGATCAATATCAGTGAGCAGTATACGAAGCTCAGGAAGTTCTAGCCCTGCAGTGATGCCGATACAGCCGCTGCCGGTACCGACATCTATCAGAAGGGGAGGACTACTCGCTGAATCGGTAGGGACAAGGGGTAGCTCCTTTAAAAGGTCAATTAATACTTCCGTTTCGGGACGAGGAATAAGAACATCAGGAGTGACCCTAAAGCGCCGGCCATAAAACTCAGTAAAACCACGGATATACGCAATGGGTTCATGCTGTTTACGGCGTTTAAGGAGATCCATTAGTTGTGAAAGCTCCCGATCAGAGAGCTCCCTATCAGGATAGGCAAGCAGGTACGTCTTGTCCTCGCCAAGGACTTCACCTAGCAGGATAAGACAATCGAGTCGCGCAGAACTAATAGAAACAGACTGCAACTCGTTCGTTGCAGTCTGTAACCATGTGCTAATTGTCGTTGGTGCCACTGGCGATAAGTTCTCGCTCATATGCTTGCAGTTTCTCTATTAGGTCGTCAATCTCACCGTTAAGGGCAGCGGGTATGTTCGAGCGGCTGTAGCCGATGCGATGATCAGTAATACGGTCTTGAGGGAAGTTGTACGTACGAATTTTTTCCGAACGATCACCCGAACCGATAAGACTGCGTCGTTCAGCTGCAAGTTTCGACTGTTCTTCGTCGATCTTGATTTGTAGGAGTCGCGAGCGTAGAACACTCATTGCTTTATCTTTGTTTTTAAGCTGTGATTTTTCATCCTGGTTAGAAACAACTAATCCCGTTGGAAGGTGAGTGATACGTACGGCAGAATCCGTCGTGTTAACGCTCTGCCCACCGTGACCACCGGCTCGGTAGACATCAATACGTAGGTCACTCGGACTAATCTGAATATCCGTCTCTTCAGCTTCCGGTAGTACGGCAACGGTCGTGGTGCTCGTATGAATACGGCCAGAGCTTTCAGTTGATGGAACTCGCTGGACGCGGTGGACGCCGCTTTCAAACTTTAAACGGGCGTAAGGAGCGTCACCTTTAATACTAAAGATTACCTCTTTAAAGCCGCCAACTTCTGACGGGCTTTCATTAATGAGTTCTGTCCGAAGACGCTGCCGTTCACAGTAACGAACGTACATACGGTAGAGTTCACCGGCAAAAAGACTAGCTTCGTCACCACCGGCACCAGCACGAATTTCGATGATAACGTTCTTCTCGTCATTGGGATCTTTTGGTGTAAGCAGGACGAACAGCTCATCGTCTAAAGAGGTGATCTGCTGCTCGAGGGTTGGAATTTCGTCCTTCGCTAATTGAGCTAGCTCGTCATCGCCAACAGCAAGCTGGCGAGCTTCGACAAGCTGTGACTTAAGGGATGCTTGGCGTTTACCAAGTGCAATAATCGTCTCAAGTTCGCTCAGCCGTTTTGTCTTGGTAGTGTAGTCGGGCGTGCTATATGCGTTGGGGCTTGCTAAAAACAGCTCGAGCTCAGCGTACTCGGCTTGTAATTTTTCAACATCAAGTGTGATCAGGCCCATAGGTTATGCCTCCGGAGTAGGCTGATCCGCCCGTAGTTACTTATCGTCGCTAGTTTGCTTAGTAGCTTTGGCAGTTGCTTTTTTAGCCTTGCTAGCAAGTGCGTCGGCGCGAGCCTTGGCAGCTTCTTGGCGAGCCTTGAAGCGGTCAACGCGACCTTCAATATCAAGTGTCTTCTGCTCACCGGTGTAGTGTGGGTGGCTGGCGCTTGAAATATGTACCTTAACGAGTGGTAGCTCTTGGCCGTCAATGTTGATAGTGTCTTGCGTTGTAACAGTTGAGCGTGTTACAAAGCTGAATCCAGCAGCTTCGTCTTGGAAGACGACTGGACGATAGTCAGTTGGATGTAGTTGTTGTTTCATAATCTGTACAAGTATACCCCTTTTACCCCTATAAGTCAAAGAAGAAGTTGGATATCATTGACAACGTAAGCATTAAATGGTAATTTGGTCTAAATATGGATAAAGACCCCTCCCTAAATCCCCGTACCGAACTCGATCCAGCTACCCAAGAGGAGCTTAGAGAACTTTTTTCAAAGACACGGGATTTTTTGCTTCAAGAAGGTTCGCTTATAAACGAGCCAAGTCTTGCCCAGCACCAGCTAGCTCAGCCCGAAAATGATCCAACGTGGGCATTTCGTCCGGCATTTGCATATGAGTTGACACCGGAAGAGCTGCATGATGCTGGCTTTGACGGAGAGTGGGATGGAGTGACGGTAGAGTTTGAAACAGAGGCCATTGGCATGATGGACTCACCACATGAAGACAAGCCACTTATCGGTTTTCGATTTGTATCTTATGAGGATGTGCCAGGATTTGAAGCTGACCTTCATCATCTCATTATGGTTGAGGATGGAGGACATGAGCTTGATGTCCTTCTTCACGAGGATCTTCGCGATCCAGAAACTGGCAAGGGATTAGCGGTGATTATTGATGCGCGCACCGCACACGAAAAGCAGAAGCTCGGTGCTCATCCTCTTACAAGCCGCGACTGTCAGAAACTGCTTCGTTTTTTGTCCGCTAAATCTAGCTAATAATCAATGAAAAAGAGAATTTAAATGGCCGGATTGAGCTGTGAGCTCAATCCGGCCTCTCGCGTCCCTGGTCATCGTTGCCAAGGGCTTCGTCTTT
>PJQJ01000028.1:11694-30579 GCA_002861585.1 Candidatus Saccharimonadota bacterium
GCTCGTGCTGCAGGTGCATCACCGCTACGGCGGGTGTGCCGCACAGTCCGAACACGAACCCAATCGCTGCCAGGGCACCGATGAGCGCAGTGCGGGACTGCTCCTGTCTGGCCAGGATTCGTGCGTACCGCCGGCTCTTCTTGATGAGCCAGAAATGTGCGGGGATCACGAGGATCGCCCCGCACAACATGAAGGCGAAGAACTCTTGCAGCACGTGCAGCTGCGTGGGTGTCATGGCATCACTCCAGGTCAAGGCGTCGGGACGATACTACTAGTAATAGTACTTTATTTTTTAAATGTCAAACATATGCTCAATTATCTAAGCATTCTTGACCTAACAGGGGAGGGACTGGTAGAATACATCAGTAACAAATTTTAATGAAACAATTCGCTCACATGTAATCCTCCCTAAGGGGCATGAGCGAATGAAGGAGTAAAGGATATCATGGCAGTAGCTGTAGATATTAAAGCCCTGCTTCAGGCAGGCGTCCACTTTGGTCACAAGACCAGCCGATGGCACCCTAAAATGGCACCTTACATTCATAGTAAGCGCCAAGAAAGCCACATTATTGACCTTACAAAGACAGTCGAAGGTCTAGAAAAGGCCCTGCCTTTCATTACCGAGACAGTTGCAAGCGGTAAGCAGATTCTATTTGTTGGAACAAAGCGACAGGCGCGTGACCTCGTTCGCCAGGCTGCCGTTGATGTTTCTCAGCCATACGTTGTTGAACGATGGATGGGAGGAATGCTTACGAACGTCGCCACTGTGAGCGGTCGAATCAAGCACCTAAAGAACCTTGAAAAGCGCATGGAGAGCGGTGAGTTAGCAAATCGTTACTCAAAGCTTGAAGTGCAGCGGTTCCAGGAAGAGATTGACAGCCTAAACACGAAGTACGGCGGTATCAAAGAGCTAAACGGTCGCCCAGGTGCCGTTCTTGTTATCGATGTTGTTAACGAGCAGAACGCTATCAACGAAGCACGTCGTCTTAACGTTCCTGTTATTGGTCTTGTTGATACTAATGCTAACCCTGATAGCGTTGACATTGTTATTCCTGCTAATGACGATGCAATCAAAGGTATTCAACTAATCCTTGATTACGTTAAGCAAGCGATTAACGAAGGTCTTGCTAGCCGTAAAACTACCGAAAAAGCACCAGCAACAAAGTAAGTAAGGGGAGAAGTAGAATGAGTGTATCTCTAGATGATGTAAAGCGCCTAAAAGATCTAACCGGTGTTGGGCTAAGTGACGCTAAGAACGCACTAGTTGAAGCTGATGGTGATTTCGATAAAGCGCTTGAAGCAATGCGTAAAAAAGGTCTAACACGTGCCGAAAAGAAGGGTGAGCGTGAGGCTCGCGAAGGACTTGTTGATAGTTATGTTCACGGTGGCCGTATTGGTGTGCTTGTTGAGATTAACTGTGAGACAGACTTTGTTGCTCGTACCGATGACTTCAAAAACCTTGTCCACGATGTAGCAATGCACATTGCTGCAACCTCACCACAATTCATCAGTATTGATGACGTTCCTGCCGAGGAGCGAGAGCGTGTTGCCGGCGAATTTACCGACAAGGTAAAGGGCGAGGGCAAGCCTGAGGCTATGGTTCCTCAGATAGTAGAAGGTATGCTTAAGAAGTACTTTGCTGAAAAGTGTCTGCTTGATCAGCCTTTCATCAAAAACCCAGATCAAACAGTTGGCGGGCTTGTAAAAGACCACGTTGCTCGCCTTGGTGAGAACATTGTTGTTCGCCAGATGAGGCGCATCGAACTCGGCGTGAGCGAATAGTCAGTACTACTGCTAAATGACGAGAGCCAGGAAGGGATTCCTGGCTCTTTGATTTATGCCGGGAGCAATAGCTCAACCGGCTCTCGGTTCGCGGCCCTCTGGGTGATCCACCAGAGGGCCCCTCTTTGTGACTGATTCACTCCTTGAGTAGCCAGCCATCCAACAGCGGCTGCCACTGCTCGAACCAGCTGACCAGGATCACCACGATGACGGGGAGCATCGTGAGTACCATCACGGCTACCAATGTGAGCAGCAGGAGTGCGATGAGCGGGATCATGAGTGCTCTGCGAGTAGGGATGAGGCGCTCACGCGGCTGATCGGTGTACGGGATAGTGTCGTGCATCACCAACTCCTCGTCGAGTTTTTGCGAACTTATTTATTATAAAATAATTCTTATCAGTAGCAATAAACGAATCCCCTCAAACAACAGGAGTGGTACAATAGTAGTATGTTTGACACGAAATCCTACGAAACCCGCATGCAGGCCGCATTAACACATTTTGATGATGAACTAAAAAAAGTTCGTACAGGACGAGCTCACCCGGGTATGCTCGATAGCATCCTAGTAGAGGCGTACGGGGCAAAGTTGCCGCTAAACCAGGTTGCCAACGTCACCGTGCCTGAGCCGCAGTTACTTCAGGTTACTCCCTTTGATCCAAGTAATCTACAAAAGATTGCTACGTCGATTCGCAACGATCAAACCCTCGCAATGAACCCAAGTGACGATGGTCGTGTTGTTCGCGTACCAGTGCCGCCTCTGACAACTGAGCGTCGTCAACAGATTGTAAAGCTACTGGGTGAAAAGGTTGAGGACTGCCGAATTGCACTTCGCAATATTCGCCAGGATGCACTAAAAGATGCGAAAGCAAAAAAGAGCGCCAAAGAGATCACAGAAGACGATCAGAAGCGTGTCGAAAAGCAACTTGATGCATTGATGAGTGATTTCCAAAATAAGATTGATGCTCTGATAAAAGCCAAAGAACAAGAGATAATGACCATCTAATGGATAGTACGCCACAGCACATCGGCTTCATTGTCGATGGAAATCGTCGGTGGGCCAAAGAACACGGCATACCAACTTACGAGGGGCACCTAGCCGGCTATAACACGCTCAAAGATACCGTCATCGCTACGATTGATGCCGGTGTGCCATTCGTCTCGATCTATGCATTTTCGACTGAGAACTGGAAGCGCGGCGAGGGTGAGGTTGGCAATCTGATGAAGCTGGCTCATCGGGTCATGAGAAATGACATTGGCGAATTACTAAACCACGGTATACGCGTGAAATTTATAGGAACTCGTGAGGGACTGAGTGAGCAAATCTGCAAGGATATGGACGAAACCGAGGAGCGATCGAAAGATCTGACCAATGGAACGGTGGCTGTTTGTTTTAACTACGGCGGCCAGCGCGAAATTGTCGATGCTGCACGCAAATGTTTTGAAGATGGGCTAACGGCAGAGGAGATTACCGAAGAGGCGATTGCTAAGCGGTTGTACTTTCCGGAGTTGCCGCCAGTTGATATTGTGGTGCGCACTTCGAACGAGCAGCGCATTAGCAATTTTATGCTCTGGCGCACAGCGTATAGCGAGTTTATGTTCCTAGAAAAATTTTGGCCTGATATGACAAAACAAGATGTGGCCGATATTATAGAAGAGTACAAACGCCGTTCGCGACGTTTCGGCAAATAAAGTGGGAGCAAAAATATGGATTCGATTCTTTCAACAATAGGGTTTATTCTGTCCGTCTTGGTCGGCATTTTTTTGCTTGTCCTCCTGGTCGTGGTGCACGAGTTAGGGCACGCGATTGCAGCACGCCGTAACGGTGTGGTAGTCGAGGAGTTTGGCATAGGATTTCCGCCTCGTGCCTGGGCTAAGAAGCTGAAAAATGGTGTCCTATTTACCCTTAACTGGCTGCCGCTTGGTGGCTTCGTAAAGCTAAAGGGTGAACATGATTCTGCCGATCAAGAAGGTGATTACGGTGCGACTAGTCTTTGGGTCAAAGCCAAGATCTTATTAGCTGGCGTAGCTGTAAATTACGTAACGGCAATTATAATCTTTACTGTTTTGGCTCTGTTTGGCTTACCAAAAGTACTGCCGGACCAGTTTTATGTTAAATCAGATACTGCTCCAATTGCGGTTCAGCCAGTCGAGATCGCAAAAGTCACTAAAGGCTCACCTGCTGATAAGGCTGGCATAAAAGAGGGTGATCGAATTATTAGCGTAAACGGTAAAGAGTTGGAAGTAGCTGGACAGCTATCGAATATCACTCGGGAAAACGCCGGTAAGGCAATTGCAATCACGCTAGAGCGAAACGGCGAAAGACAGTCAAAAGAAGTGACACTTAACCGAACATCTGGAGAGCAGGGCTACTTAGGCATTAGACCTAATGCTCAGCAGGCACAGTATATTCGTGCGACCTGGTCTGCTCCAATAGTCGGCGTGATGACGAGCCTGCAATTTACCGAAGCTTACCTTAAGGGCTTAGGGACACTCCTGGCAGATGTTGGACGGGGAATTGCCAGTAAATTTAGTGGTGATAGGACGGTGCGCGAAGAGGGGTCTGAATCACTTCAGGCTGCCGAAAGAAGCGTGGCTGGCCCAGTGGGAATTCTGGGGCAAATCTTCCCGAATGCTCTTGACGCCGGAATCATTTGGTTGTTGTTCTTAACGGGTATTATTTCGCTTACTCTGGCAATCATGAATATTCTGCCAATCCCGGCACTAGATGGTGGACGATTGTTCTTGGCTGTTCTATTTAGGGCTATTCGTAAACCTCTTACGAAAGAACGCGAAGAGACCATTGTTGGTACAAGCTTTTTGATCTTGATGGCCCTGGTCTTGTTAATAACAGTGCTAGATATAAGAAGGATTTCAAATGGCTAGTAATCCAGAGCTGTTAGACCAAAAACAGGGCGACGATAGTACAGCTAAGCCCAACAAGCATACCCATAAGAGTACCGGAAGGCTCCTGCTAGGATTTGCTTGGCCGGTAGTAGGAATGCTGCTTGGATATTTTGCTGCCGGGTTACTGCTCGGCGTGCTGCTAGTTGCGTTGGTGCCGCTTATTCCTAATCTAGAGCGAATGGTCGAGAATCAGCGTAATATCTATATAATCTTCCTTACCTCACTAGTAGGGAATATCCTCATCGTACCGATCGTTGGGCTCACTTTCAAAAGGTATCTTTTTGGCAAGAACGCAAAGCTGCTCGATATCGTTGGCTTGCGACGAAGGCCTACCCTTAAGGATGTCGGCATTACATTAGCAACTTTTATAGTCTATTTTGTGACCACAATCATAGTAACCGGTTTGATTAGCCAGGTGCTGCCACAGATTAACCTTAATCAAAAACAGGACTTGGGCTTTGATCGGCCAACAGTGCCGGTAGAGTACTTTATCGTTTTCTTAACGGTAGTAATCTTGCCGCCACTACTCGAAGAGTTTGTCTTTAGGGGGTACATGTTTGGAGCCTTGCGGAAGCAACTTTCGTTCTGGCCAGCTACAATTATTGTCAGTATCGCTTTTGGTGCCGTTCATGGCCAGCTAAATGTTGCTATCGATACGTTTATCCTAAGTATTTTTCTTTGTTTGCTACGTGAAAAGACCGATAGCTTGTGGCCATGTATCTTGTTGCACGCCGCTAAAAACGGCCTTGCCTTCACTTTACTTTTTTTATTCCCAGAATTGCTACCAACTGAGCTAAGATAGAACCATGCGACGATCACAACTCTTTACCAAGACTCGAAAACAGGCACCAGCTGATGAAGTGTCTAAAAATGCCCAATTGCTTATCCGTGCCGGTTTTATCCATAAAGAGATGGCCGGCGTCTATGCATACCTGCCGCTAGGTAAAAGAGTACTAGACAACATAGTGCAAATTATTCGCGAAGAAATGAATGCGATTGGTGGAAACGAAGTTAACCTGACCGCTCTACAACGGCGTGAACCATGGGAAGCGTCCGGGCGATGGAGTGACGAAGTGATGGACGTGTGGTTTCGCACAAAGCTAGCGAATGGAACTGAACTCGGGCTTGGGGCTACCCATGAAGAGCCACTAACCGATCTAATGAAGCAGTTTATTAGTAGCTATAAAGATTTACCGGCTTACCCTTATCAGTTTCAAACGAAGTTCCGCAACGAACTTCGTGCCAAAAGCGGTATTATGCGCGGGCGCGAATTCCTCATGAAGGATCTTTATTCTTTTAGTGTTAATCGTGAAGAGCATGATGTCTTTTATGATCGCGTTAGTGATGCGTACGATAGGATCTGGCAGAGGCTTGGCATCGGTAACGTGACATATAAAACATTTGCTAGTGGTGGAAGTTTTAGTAAATATAGCCATGAATTTCAAACACTCAGTGATGTTGGTGAAGATATCATTTATGTTCATGAAGCTCGAAAGATAGCTATCAACGAAGAGGTTTATAACGACGAAGTACTGGCGGACTTGGGGGTCTCTAGGGATGAACTTATAGAGCGAAAGGCTGTAGAAGTTGGTAATATCTTCACACTTGGTACGAAATTTTCTGATGCGTTGAACCTGAGTTTCGTAGACGAGCAGGGAAGTACTCAAAGAGTATTTATGGGTAGCTACGGCATAGGACCGAGCCGATTAATGGGTCTACTAGCTGAACACTTCTCGGACGACAGGGGTCTTGTTTGGCCAGAGAACATCGCACCAATGAGAGTATATCTCGTTCGGATCGGAACAAGTGATCAAGTTGTCCAAAAAGCTGATAAAATGTACGAATTCTTACAGAGCAAAGGGATTAGCGTACTGTATGATGATCGCAACGCTCGTCCCGGTGATAAATTCGCCGACGCAGATCTTATTGGCTTACCACATCGTGTGGTGGTGAGTGAGCGATTGCTAGAGCAGGAGAAGATAGAATATACCCACCGTGCAAGCGGAGAAAGTCTCCTATTGACCGAAGATGCACTGCTTGATAAGCTTGTGTGAGTCAAATTGAAGACATAGATATTCTTTGTGTTTAAGAGATGCAGTTAAGCGCTATATAAAAAGTATAGCGATATTAGGAAAAGGAATTATGAAAAAGTTATATCAAATTACCGCTGAAGGTAAGAAAGAATTAGAGAAAGAGCTCGACGAGTTAAAAGCGCAGCGCGGTGAAGTTGCTGAAAAGATTGCAAACGCGCGCGATTACGGCGATTTAAGCGAGAACGCTGAGTACGATGCAGCTCGTGAGCTGCAGAACCAGGTAGAGAGCCGTATTGCTGATATTGAAGATATCCTGCAGAACGCTACCATTATTAAGCCTAAAGATGGTGCATCTTCTATTAGTGTTGGTTGTACTGTTGTGTTGCAAAATGATGGCAAAAGGGTAACCTATACACTGGTTGGTCCGGTCGAAGCAAACCCGCTTGAGGGCAAAATTTCTGATGAATCACCAATCGGACAAGCATTACTTGGCAAGACGAAGGGTAGTATTGTTGAGATTGAGACTCCAAAAGGCAAGACAACCTACGAAATCGTTGAGATTAAGTAGCTCGTAGTCCCAACTAAAAAAGCACCCGTTTGGAGGGTGCTTTTTTAGTTGGGATGAACCAAGGTACTTATTACTTAAAGATACTCATAAAGCTAACGCGGTTATTATATTCCAGCGCACCCAAACGGAATAACTTTCCAGCAAGAAGCACCGCTAAAAAGGCGTACACAACAAGCAGAACTAAGCCTAATATTGCTTCCCACAGGGCAAGATTGCCAGCTGTATTTCTAATGAGCAGCGTGACGGGTGCGGTCGTTGGGAAGAAAGTCATAAACTTCGTAATTGGACTTGTTGGATCAGTTGAAATAACTGCACCAGTGTAAAACGGAATAATCGCACCAATAATAATGATGAACGACAGACCGCCAGCATCTTTAGCGGACGGTACCATTGCACCAATGCCAGCCATTAATGCTGCGAACAACACAAAACCGGCAATTAGGAAGCCCAGTCCGAAGAAGATAGTCTGTGGATCAAATACGATCTCATTGAAATTGATAGGTAACGGTATCTGCACCTGTCCGCTGAGCTGCTTGAAGATCAAAAAGGCGATAAGCGCCAGTGTCACAATAAATGCGATCTGTGTGAGTGTCACCAGCGTAATACCAAGTAGTTTACCAAACATGAGCGTTCGCGGCTGTATGTACGTAAGCACCATCTCCATTGAACGGTTCTCTTTTTCTTCGGCAACGCTTGTAAGCATGTAATTGACCGAGAAGGTCAGTACAACATAAAAGAGAACAACGAAGAGCCCTGGAACGACTAGGCTGGCAAGTTCTTTCTTTTCCTGGCCGCTTCCGTAGGTAATAACGTTACTGCCGGCGCCTTCTTGTGCGAGCAGTATAATCTCTTCGGACCCAAGCGGCGCAAAAACACTAGTGCGTAGGACATTTCGTCCAACTTCAGAAATAACAGTCGTTTTTGTCGCATCATCGGTTTTAACGTGTACATCAAAACGGCGATTTTTTAGTAGATCCTTAGGGTACACAATTGCTCCGTCAAGGGCGCCGTCTTTAACCTTTTGAATTGTTGCCTCTTTTTGAGCTGGATCAGTGGATGCTAATCCGGCCTTGGCGATAGCATCAGGACGAATCAAACCGCTCTCATCGATAATCGCAACGTTCGTAACGCTCTTGGCGCTCTCTTGAATCTTCTCTTCTGAAAGCTTAGCGGAGAAGACGGTAATAGCGATTACAACCGCCATAAGGGCGGGGAGTAGTAACATGATAATCCAAAATGTCGGCTGCTTTACGATGGTGAGATATTCGTGCCGGATAACGGCCATCAATTTACTGTTCATTCTTGTTCTCCTCTTCGTAAATTTCGACAAAAATGTCTTCTATCTTGTCCTTGCCGAAGTACTTTTTAACCTGTGCAACTGTTCCGTAGGCGCGACGTTTACCGTCTTTGATGATCATTACTTTATCGGCTAGTCGCTCAACCTCTTCCATTAGGTGAGTAATATAGATGACCGCCGTGCCCTTTTGCTGAAGTTCATTAACAAGATCGAGCAGCAGTTTTCGGTTCACTGGATCAAGCCCTTTCGTGGGCTCATCAAGGATCAGCAGCGTAGGGTTATTCATTATGGCAACGCCAAGTTGAATCTTCTGCTGCTGGCCACCGGAGAGCTTTTTGATCTTTGTATATGCTTTGTCAGCGAGTCCAACGCGGTCCAAAAATGCGAGTGAAAAATCTTTTGCATCAGTACGAGACATGCCTTTTAGCTCGCCGAAATAGACCATTGTATCGAGCACTTTACTGCGAGTGTAGAGGCCACGTTCTTCCGGCAAGTAACCAACAGAAGCGCCTAACGAGGGTGAATAGGGTTTACCCTCAACAAGCAGCGTGCCGCTAGTTGGCTTATAAATCCGCAGCAAGCTGCGTATGGTTGATGTTTTACCGGATCCGTTTGCACCTAAAAACGCAAAGACTTCACCGGGTTGAATCTCGAAACTGAGATTATCGACAATCTTTTTTCCGCCAAGTACCAGATTGAAATCGGTCACGGCTACAATTGGTGTACTCATGTTTCTACAGTAGCATAAGGACAACAGCTGTTGATAGCTATAAGAAGTAGCAATGTTGTATAATAAAACTCATGAAAGAGCAAGGAGCGCCGATTGAGATGCAAAAAGCGGCAGAATATGAACGACCGATGACAGGAAGAATTGAAACCCTGCTTCATAATGCCGAGCGAAGCGGCGTGCGTGCTGCTATGGTCGTGGCAAAGCGTGATGCTAATGACCCAGACGGAAATTATCGGGTAGTTTTGCAGCATGGATCAGATGTCCGTATGCATCCCGCAAGCACTATTAAAGTAGCTATTGCGCTCTATTTGGCCGAGGCGAAACTAGTGGAACTCACCTCGCAGCAGCTTACTGATGAACAGGCTGTGGATTGGCATGATTTTAGAGATGAAGATTTTGTACCTGGCGGCGGAATATTTGATCAACCAGATGCGCCGCGCAGTGCCAGTTATATGCGTCTTATTCAGGATATGCTATGCGATTCACGTTCGGGCAATATGGCTGCAAAACTTCTGGTTGGCCGCGCAGGTACTGAAGCATTCAACGAGTTTTGGGCCAATAAAGGCGCTGAAACCATCAGGCTTAATGCCAAAGGTGATTGGTACGAGATTGAACGGGCGTCAGCTGCTGATCTTATGAAAGTACTGGAGGAAATACCAAAGCTCGATAATGAGCAGGTTAGTCAGCAGGTCGCTAGTTATATTCATCTCTTTATGCTCTGCGGCAGTGGTTCGATTGGGACGGTCAGCGGTGCCCTGGAGCGAACATCACGAATGCAGCTGCTAACAAAAACTGGTAAATTACCACCTGATGATGAAGATCCGTATCACTCTCGGCACGACATTGGAATTTTGGATTCCAGTGACGGCACTTCATATGCGTACGTTATGATGACTCAAGCACCGACGCTGTCTGGCTTGATCGCAGCTCAGGAGATGATCGATGGGGTGGGGGCGCTACTGGCGCACGAAGCAGGGCTTCAGACGCCAAGCCGAACACGACGCCTGCTTGCAGTCACTGCCCTACGTACAAGTGGCGTGATGAAGCGGTTCAAGAGTTAATCTCTCTCTGTTATAGTAAAGATAAAGGATTTTAAAAACGGTAATTCATGGCGACACTAAAAGAACTGCGCGACGAGCGGCTGCGAAAACTTGAAGAGCTTAAGGCATTGGGCATTAACCCGTATCCAGCAACGGCTCATCGAACCCACACAACAAGGGATATTATTGATAACTTTGATCAACTAGAGGGCGAGCAGGTAACGGTAGCGGGTCGTATTGTTGGTACCCGTAAATTCGGTAAAATTGCTTTTGTCGTCTTAAAGGATGCCAGTGCGCGGCTGCAGCTTTTTTTGACGGCACAGAATGTACAACCGCTTGATGCGAGCAACTCGCAGCTTGGACTGGACCAGCTGAACCTGCTAGATCCAGGTGACTTTATCGAGGCAACCGGCCCGGTCATCAAGACCAAAACGGGGGAGGTTTCTGTCGAGGTACATCAACTGCGCCTCCTTACCAAAAGCCTTCGCCCAATGCCGACGGAGCAAGACGGTTTTACCAACAAAGAGGAGCGCCTTCGCCGCCGCTACATTGATACGAATGTGAATACTGATGTTTATCAGCGTTTTATTCGCCGCAGCCGTTTTTGGCAAGCAACGCGAGAATTCTTACTGCAAAACAACTTTATCGAGATTAATATACCAGTGTTGGAGGCAACAACAGGTGGTGCGGATGCCAACCCATTCGTTACCCACATGGATGCACTCGACGAAGATTTTTATCTCCGTATTAGCCATGAACTACCGTTGAAGCGTTTGCTTGGTGGTGGCTACGAACGAGTGTTCGATATCGGCCCGCGTTTTCGCAACGAAAACTTTTCTGACGAACATCTGCCCGAGCACGTTGCCATGGAATGGTATGCTGCGTACCAGGACTGGCAGTGGGGAATGCAGTTTACGACAGAATTAGTGCGCTATGTGGCCGAGAAGACATGGGGAACCCTGCAGTTTACTCTAGCCGACGGACGAACCGTCGATCTAAATCAAGAATTTAAGGAGATAGATTATGTTCAAATTATTAAGGATCGCTATAACATTGATGCCCTTACTACTAAAATTGAACAGGTTAAGGAAGCGCTACAGCGCGAAGGGCTCGAGGTAGAGAAGACCGAAAACCTCTCCCGAGGAATCGATAAGCTCTGGAAGAATGTTCGTAAGGATCTTGTTGGTCCCGGCTATTTAGTCAATATCCCGACCTTCCTGCAGCCGCTCGCTAAAACTCAGCCTGACAAGCCCGAGCTCTCTCAGCAATTTAATCTTATCCTTGCTGGCACCGAAGCTTGCAAGGCGTATTCTGAGCTAAACGACCCAGTTGATCAGTTGGATCGGTTTGTCCAGCAGCAACAGATGCGCGACGCCGGTGACGACGAAGCAATGATGCTCGATATCGATTTTGTTGAAATGTTAGAGTACGGCATGCCACCGGCCTGTGGCTTTGGCTACAGTGAGCGCCTATTTTGGATGTTAGAGGGTGTGACGGCTCGTGAAGGCGTGCCATTCCCACAACTGCGCCACGAGATCGACGAGGCGACCAAATCGCTCTATCCTGAAGTAAAGTTTTAGCATGGCTAAGGTTGCTCCTGTTGTAGTTCGGTTTTTCTCAAAACCTGTATCTGTGTACACTCGTTTAGAACGTAAGATAGGTCCTGGAATAGCCCTTCTGCTATTAGTGGCGGTGCTCTTTATTGCCTGGCTGGCGGTAACGGTAACAGTGCGAGTAGTAGTCAATGAAGTTGCGGAGCGAACATTCCTAAAAAATTTTTATACCAAAGCAGCTATTACCGAAACGTACAGCAGAGAAATTAGACTTCCGAATTTAATTAGACAAGAAGAGACAGGAATGAACCGTTCAGATAGCTGGAGCCGAAGGGGGCGAGCTGGAATTCTTGATGATTGTAAATACGGAACCTATAGCGAAGGCGGACAGACAAAGCAGCATGCAAGATGGTGTAAAAAGGGGTATTCCCAGTACTTTGGCTTTGAACAGCTAGACGAAAGAAGTATTGATGATATCGAAAAGTATATGACCTCTATCGGTTGGATTAGCAGAGAGGATCAAGAGTCGCGAAAATGGATCAAAGAATACGTGCTCGAAGACGGTCAGACTAATCGAGGGTACTCTTTTTACCGAAAGGATGGAACAGAGGCGAGCGTCATGTTTTTGAATAAGAATTCAGATTTAGTAAGGAGTAGTTCGTGCCAAAGTTACTCGTACTGTAGGTTCTTGGAGTCGGATGATTCTCGGTTTAAATACTTCTACTTTGTAAATATCTACTATGAAGAAAAACCACACATTAAATAACAAGAAGAACTTGTTAATAAAATTATAAATTCTACACTTGCTCGTATGAAATATATACGACAAGAAGACGAGATGGGCTGCGGAGTTGCTTGTGTAGCAAATCTGCTCGGCACTTCCTACAATGAAGCACTGCAACTGTTTGAATTTCCTGAGAATGCTAAGACGAAGGGCTTTGCCTGTAAATATATTATCCTCGCTTTGAAAAGGGCGGGCACAGAGGCAAAACTACGGCATATATCAGCACGGAAACCTCGGCCAAAATTTTTACCGGGAACGATCGTATTTTTAGTAAAATCTGAACGTTATCCATCGCAACACTACGTATTAAAAGCCCAGGAGGGGTGGATAGACCCATGGGTAAATCTGGTTACAAATAAAGATATAACACAAGCGGAGGCAGGCATACGGAAACGGTTACCAGGTAAGCCGTATTATGCTATTGTTCCTGAGCTTTGAAATTGAAGCGGCCGCACCTGTAATTAGGTGCGGCCGGGTGCTTCAAGTGGTGCGAAGAGGGGTGTTGCTCTAGCGGTCGTGGACCGGGCAGCGCGAGGCCTTGGGGTCAAGGCACTTGCAGTTGGGGTTGCCTGTCGACGTTCCCTGGGTGTTGCCGGGCTTTGACACGGTTCTTTCCCTTCACTCTTGAAGCCGAGCTACGGTCGTAGCTGCAGCCTATTTTTACCATAAATTCAAATTTTTAGCAATAGCTCTATCTTTGGATTAGGAGCTCGATTGCGACGTAGACTGCTTCCATGACTATCTTTTTAGAGTAGGTAGTTTGTATATCCTCGATAGCGGGTGCTTGGGTATCGTTCTTCGCAGCGTGCCACGCAACATAGAATATCTTGAGCGTTGTATCCTCTAGGTCATCATGGTGGCCCTCGCTCTGCGACAAAATACCTGCAATGATATCACATGTAAGGTGTAGCTCCTCGGAAGACTCTTCGTCCTGATAGTCCTTCTCTTCGAGAATGGCAATTATTTTATGATCTTCACTAGCAGGATCAAGGTTGAATGGTTCACCATCAAAAAGTTCTTCAAATGCAGCGAGCCACTTATCAACTAAAAAGGGAATATAGCGAAGGGTATGTGCAGAAATTAGCTTCTTTATACCGTAGACATCCAAGAGCTCTTCGCTAAACATAATACGTTGGCCTTCCTCGTTGTCCACTAAATCAGCTATCAAGTTTACTTCGGCTAGCATGTAATGAACCAGATCGGCAACAGCAGAATCAATAGTTTCATCAGATGGAGGTATTTTTATTCCTAGTGTTTCGTTTTCGATAGGAGCCAGTGTTTTTAATGACTCAACGATAAAGGCTTGGTACTGCTTAGATTCAGGGTTTACGCCAAGCTTTTGTAATACGGCAATTACGCGGTCAACCTTAGCCTGATACTCCGCTTCGACTTGTCGTGCCTCAGCTGCGGAATCGAGCAGTTCGGTAAGCGATGCGTCAAAAGCCTCTTCATCAAATGGAGGGTTGGATTCTGGTGAGGGATGTGTCATTGGTGTAAAATCATCGGCGATTATTTTAGTTACTGGACATTAATCTTGGTCATGGGCGAGCAGTAGCTCGGCTGCTACGGAACCAATAACATTGGCTGGATAAGTAGATTCTCCTTTGCAAATTTCTAAGTACACGCTAGGAGCTTCCGGATCTTTTAATTGGCTAATGACGTATTCCGCTAAGAGCTGCGCAGTGTTGCTTAAGTCATCGCGATGCCCGGCACGCTCGGTTAGCAGCCAGGTAGCAAGGGTGAGGATATAGGCTCGATGCCTTTCCTCGTGTTCCTGTTGGCGCTTGTGCTCTATAAGATCCGTGAAGAGCTGAGTATTGTCGGCAATAGGATTGAATCCTTCACCCTCAAATAGGTCATCTAGGGTGTTTCGCCATGGGCAGGTATCATATGTGGGGTGACTGTTGGCAAGTTCGGCGCCAAGAAGTCTTTTTATGCCGTACTTCTGGAGTAATTCATCACCGTAAAAGTACTTGTGCAGCCCAGGCGCATCAAGCATCATTGCGATATGTTCGATAGAATCAAGCATTTGCTGAATCTGTTCTTCTACGACGGTGTCGCATGTTTCACGAACAATATCCAATAAATCTATGTCACCCATCTCGGTTAACAGGTCTAAATGTATAGCGTCTTCAATGGTCGCACGAATATCATGTATGTAGTCTGCCGAGTAGGGAAAGGCATTATTCTTTGCAAGTTTGTCAATGACTCGCTCTACTTTTTCTTCGTGCATCTCTTTAGCCCCTTGCAGGGCTAGTAGTTCCTGGGCGGTTTCAGCCTGAAAAGCCTTCAAGTCGGCCTCGCTGAACGAGAATTGATCGGGTGCAAAATCTCCCTGTTCCATACATTTACTTTGCTATGATTTAAGGTAGAAGTCAATCATAACCAAAAAGCATCCGAAGCAGTATGAACCGGTATACTGAGGATAAGAATAAAACAGGAAATTTATGAACTATACACTTACTATCGCCATCTTAGCCGGTACAACACGTGAGCAACGGCAATCTATTAAGGCAGCGCAGTTTGTGGCAGAAATCGGTCGCAAACAAGAAGGGGTCGAAATACTCCTTGTTGATCCTAAAGACTTTACATTCAATGGCGATGGCAATGATCCCGAGGGCAAAGACCCGCGCTACACTGATATTACAGCCCGCGCCGACGCCTTTTTTGTTATTGTACCCGAGTACAACCATAGCTTTCCGGGTAGCCTCAAGCGGATGCTCGATAGTGAGCTCGAAAATTACAATCACAAACCAGTGGCTATTGCTGGCGCTAGTAGCGGCAACTGGGGTGGCGTTCGTGCAGTTGAGTCACTGGTACCGGTTATGCGCGAAATGGGATTGGTCGTGACGTCAGTAAGTCCGTACTTTCCGCGCGTTCAGGATCTCTTTACTGAAGATGGCTCTATTAAGGAAGAGTATAAGCAGCAGTACGAATCAAATGTCAGCCGAGCCTTTGAAGAGCTTTTATGGATGGCAAAAACTCTTAAATGGGGTAGGGAGAATAGTAAGTAGGAAGTTCAGTTAGAGCTCAAACAGATCGGATAAGAATGACTCTTTACGTTTTTTCTGATGAAACTTATCGTTGTCGTGATGCGTCTGGTAATTGTCATACTGATTATGACGATGCCCAGTATCATGAAAATCACTCGGCGCCTGCGGAGTAATGGCAACATTACCGCTGCGCTCAATTAGCTTATCGAGCTCACCCCGGTCTAACCACACGCCACGGCACTGTGGACAGTAATCTATCTTTATGTCATTTCGTACACTCATATCAAGTGTCGTTCCATCGTTTGGACATTTCATACCTGGTTCTCCTTATGAACCAAGCGTAACAATTCAAGTTCGGTCAAGAAGTTAAATATCTTGCAAACTAACTGAAAAAAGTACATTATATCCTTATGAGCGAGAGAACTATTGAAGGTGCTTTATTTGAGCGCAAATCGGAAGTGTTTACCCCAGCTGAACTGGCATTGTTCGCCCTACAGTTACAGCTAGAGTTAAACAGCGTTGGAACTTCACGTGAGGAACTTATAGAGCTAGGCGAACGTGCTATCTATCAGCTCGATAGTATGTGTAATTATGGCGGCAAAGAGATAGAGGTTTCCGGTCCAGTTACTATTTCAGAGCTAGACCCAGAGAGCGAAGGCATAGCCATTAGTACGAAGGAAGTGCAATCACTTCAAGGTATATCTCATGGTTTCGGTTACCGGATATTGCCGGTAATTATAGATGGCCATGAACTTGAAGATTCTTATCGATTGCAATTTACGCATATGTTCCAGGTTGATCGCGAGCCGCGTGTTCAGTTTATGCCTTTTGCTAGGATTGAAGCGGTGCCAATAGCATCCGTTGCCATAGAAGATAGCAGTATCGAAGTTGTCGATGAGACAGGACCACCAGATCTTCACACGCTGGAGGCGCTTTACTCAGAGGAGATGGAAGAAGTTGATGCAGTTATCTTTAACTCAAAGGATGAGTTAGAGGCGACTGCTAATTTTGCAAGCGAAGTAGCGCCATCGCTTATTGGAGCCGACGAGGACATGCTTTTACGGGTTACAAGGTACCTTAATAGCACGGTGATCTTTAAAAGGCACACTCCGGCGTTTGTATCTGGAGTGCCGTTACTCTATTCAGTAAGTTCTCAAAAAGACGGCGTAGAGTACAGACCACTGCAGTGGAAAGATGGGTACTTTGCATATCTAGAGCAATTTACCCTTATGCCGGCTACGAAAGTTATAGGCGATAGGGTTGTACAGGACAATAGCCGTCAGCAGTTGGCCCTGAAGCTTGGTATTATTTCGGATGATGATGAGCGAGTTCCTTTTGTTATCCCACTTGCCGATGGTATAAACCTACGCGCTATTAGCTAATGGACTTTCTGCAGCTAACAGCACCCCAAGCTGCGGCGCAGCTTTTAGGCAATCTGCTTATTAGTGAGACGCCCGAAGGCCGGGTATGCGGCCGGATTGTCGAGGTCGAGGCCTATACTCAGGACGATCCCGCAAGCCATACATTCAAGGGGCACACTGCTCGTAATAACTCTATGTTTCAGCAGGCCGGAACGGCCTATGTGTACTTCACATACGGTATGCACTACTGCATCAATATTGTGACCGACAAAGAGGGGACTGGTTCAGGCGTATTAATACGAGCAGTCGAACCAGTAGAAGGCATCGAAATTATGTGGCGTCGTCGCTACAAAGAGGATATGCCAGCTACTACTGCACGTCAGCGCCTACTCAATCTTACTAATGGTCCTGGTAAAGTGGCGCAGGCATTCGGTATTACAAGGGAAGACGACGGCGTTAATCTGCTTGATACGAGTGGTATCATCCGATTAGAGAGTGATTCAACGACAGAAGCGTGGCGGCTCTTCAATACGACACGCATAGGCATATCCCAGGCGAAGGATGTGTTATGGCGCTGGCACACCGATAGTCCTTACGTATCGAAGACAAGACCCTGAGACCTTGCCAAGCAGGGGAGAAAGGAGTAATTTACTGCTATGAATGTATTACGGATGCCAACTGCATTTCCTGATTTTCCACGCACTGATATTGATGCTAAGACAGCATCTCATTTAGGTTTGATTCTTGGGAGTGCTGATATACGGGACCAGTTTCACGCCGTTGCCGAGCAGATACATAGCGGTTTTCGCTCAACACACCTAACACTTCTGGCGGAAGTTGCGGGACAATTGTATCCATATGATGAATTTGCACGGCGGCGGTTTGAGCTTGGCGTTGTTGCATTTGAGGCAATGCATCCAATGGTCGTAGCGACAACTATTGGTGATGGTAGTCTACACGCTGGACTCGAGGCTAAGAGTTTTGGTACGAATAGAGATGAGACTGTTCGTCTACTGGACGCTCACCAAGATGATCTAGAGGTCTTCTGTGAGGAGTTGCCTAATACTGTTATTGCGCTTTCAGAAGCGAGCGAACGCTTTGTAGATCCAACCAATAGAACACATATGTTACTTGGCGCTTCAAGTCTTCGTTCGGTCATCCTCGCTGCTTAAGCGTAGCGCAAGCGATGTAAAAAACGTACACTATAAGTAAATGCACTAACAGGCGGGGGATATTTATGATTGAGGTGAAGGGTGTCACCAAAACCTACGGCAAAGGGCAGCATATGTTCACTGCCCTAAAAGATGTCAGCTTCACTATTCCCGACGGCGCCAGTGTTGCGATTGTCGGTAAGTCCGGATCTGGTAAATCAACATTGATGCATGCGATGTCTGGACTCGATCGCCCGGAAGTAGGCGAAGTTATTATTGGTGGCCAGGATATCTTAAAGCTCAAAGCCAAGCAGGTGGATGAATTTCGATCTCACACGATGAGTTTTATCTTTCAGAGCTTTTTTGTACAGGCTAATGAATCCTGCTACGACAACGTTAGTCTTCCGCTGGAAATTGCGAACGTTCCTGCGTCGGAGCGACAGAAAAAAGTCGAAACAGCCCTTAAGGCGGTAGAGCTGCTAGACAAAAGGGGATCCCGGGCACGCGATCTGTCTGGTGGCCAAAAACAACGATTAGCAATTGCTAGGGCGATAGTAAATGATCCGCAGATCCTTTTTGCCGATGAACCGACCGGTAACCTGGACAGTGCTACCAGTGAAATCATAGAAGACCTCTTGTTTAGCTACAACAAGTCTAAGGGCTCAACACTTATTATTGTGACTCACGAT
>PJQJ01000028.1:30626-30823 GCA_002861585.1 Candidatus Saccharimonadota bacterium
CATCATCGAATCAACCAAAAAGAGCATAGCTGTGAAGGGGACTGGCAAAAATGAAAGTAAGTGATCTAATCAAAAGGGCTGGCCGAAGCATAAAACAGTCTAAAGCCAGGACACTGTTGACTAGTCTTGCTATTGCGGTTGGTGCATTTACTATCACGCTTAGTCTTGCCGCAGGAGAGGGTGGACGGAACTATGCG
>PJQJ01000028.1:30875-37705 GCA_002861585.1 Candidatus Saccharimonadota bacterium
AGACCGATGATGACAACAACATCAATCCGCAGAGTGTGAGGGAGTATTCCGAAGGCCCAACCATAAACTATGGTGGCGGATTCAGCGCTCGGCTTCTTACAGATGAAGATATTAAAAAGCTAACAACAATTGATGGTGTTGCTACTGTCACGCCGTACTACACTGTCGCTGCCAAGTATATAACCCGTGAGGGCCAGAAAAAGTTTGTCATGGGCGTTGAAACGTTCCAACCTGCCGTAAAACTAGAATATGTTGCCGGAGGTAGTGAGGCTCTTACGCCTAAGGGTCTGATTATTCCCGACAGCCTGCGTGAAGCTCTAAAATTCGCTTCCCCCCAAGCAGCTATAGGACAGCCAATCCAGTTAGCTATTGATGTACCAACGAGCGGAGCGTCGGCCGGGCTAAAAGAGGAGATACGCACATTTACTATCGTCGGCGTTAACAAACCATCTGCCCTGGCTGTTGCTGACGGAAGTGCTAACGTCCGTCTACATGAACAAGCTGCTAAAGAGCTGTACCAGGCTATCAATAGGGGAACGCCAAATGCTGGCGCTTACTTGTCGGCGACCGTTCTCGCTAAAGACGGTGTTGATGTTCAACAGCTTAAAGAGCGGATCAATCGGACTGGCGATTATGATCCTAAAACTGCCGAGGACGCAATGGGCTTCTTGTTCCAATTCATAAATGTCCTGCAGGCTGTCCTAATAGGATTCGGCGCACTGGCGGTGTTGACCGCGATCTTTGGTATCGTGAATACGCAGTATATCAGCGTGCTTGAGCGTACGCAGCAGATCGGGCTCATGAAGGCGCTCGGTATGAATCAGCGGGACGTTGGTCGGCTGTTTAAGATCGAAGCTGCTTGGATCGGATTTTTAGGTGGTGCGCTTGGAGCCGGTCTTGCGGTGTTAGCGGGAACGCTAGCCAATCCATTGATCAGCGAATTACTGAATCTTGGTGAAACACGGCTGTTGATGTTTTCGCCGCTCAGTGTTGCTGCAGTGATAGTGGGCCTTGTTCTTGTATCTATTCTGGCTGGAATCCTACCTGCGCGCAAAGCCGCTAAGCTAGACCCTATCGAAGCTCTTCGAACCGAGTAATAATTTTATTGCTCACTTTACCCCCGTTATCGCTTACAATAGAGGGAAGTTATGTTAGATTTACGTTTTATCCGAGAAAATACCGACGCAGTAAAATTGGCCGCCCAACAGAAGGGGTACGCTGTAGATGTTGATCAGTTAGTGCAGCTTGACGACGAGCGCCGAGAGATCTTACAAAGGGTTGAGGAGTTACGCCGAGAGCGCAACGAAATTGCTTTGTCCGCTAAGCAGAGCAAGCGACCGACAGACGAGCAGATTGCTCGTGGAAAAGAATTAAAAAACACTCTGCTCGAGCAAGAAGAGCGCCTAAAAGAGCTACAGGATCAAGTAGTAGCGCTGCAAAAGGCAATTCCTAATATGCCCGCAGATGACGTACCAGTTGGTGCAAGCGAGGATGAAAACGTCGTCGTAAAAGAAGTTGGTGAAAAGCCAGTTTTTGACTTTGCTCCTAAAAATCATTTCGAAATCGCCGAGGCAAAAGGCTGGATTGATAAAGAACGGGCTGCAAAAGTTGCCGGCGCACGCTTCGCGTACCTTAAGGGTGATCTTGTAAAGCTGCAGTTTGCAATCATTAATTTTGTAATTCATACGCTTACCAGCGAGAGCGTTCTGCAGAATATCGCTACTCGTGCCGGGCTCGATGTCAGCACCAAGCCGTTTGAGCCCGTGCTACCGCCGCTCATGATCAAGACTGATCTGTATGATGCTATGGACCGCCTTGAGCCACGCGACGACCGCTATAAGATCGAAGACGAAGACCTCTGGCTGCAGGGGAGTGCGGAGCATGTGCTTGGCGCGATGCATTCAGGCGAAGTCTTTGCGAGCGACGATCTTCCGCGCCGCTACTTAGGTTACGCAACGTCATTTCGTCGTGAAGCCGGTACATACGGCAAGGATATGGAAGGCATTATCCGCATGCATCAATTTGACAAGCTCGAGATAGAGAGCTTCAGTGACGCTGCCAGCGGTATGAACGAGCACCTTCTGTTTGTAGCCATTCAGGAGTTTCTGCTCGAGCAGTTAGCGCTGCCGTATCGAGTGGTGCAAAAATGTAGCGCCGACATCGGTAAGCCGAACGCTCGTGGTATCGATATGGATGTCTGGTTACCAGGGCAGGGTAAGTACCGCGAAACGCACACCGCCGACTACATGACCGATTACCAATCTCGTCGCTTGCAAACGCGCGTAAAGACCAAAACAGGGGAACTAGAGCTCGTTCACACGAATGACGCCACCGCTTTTGCACTTGGCCGTATTATGGTCGCCATCATCGAAAATTACCAAACTGCTGAAGGAAACGTTCGCATTCCTGAAGCCTTGAAACCGTTTATTCAGAGCAAGAACGAAATTTAAGGCCTCCTCGTTTGGTATAATAGAAGGAGATCGATTGAAACATTTCTGGTTTCAATCGACTCGCACAACTCTATATCTTAAGGGGGTACGCATGATTGAACCAATAAACATGGTAGGCATAAAACTTGATCTTGATGATGATATTAAGCGGTATGTCTCTAAGAAAATTGGTCGTTTAGACCGATACTTACCACGTCATGCTCGCATTACAGCTCATGCTGAAGTGCGTCTGCGTGATGCCAAAATGAATCATGGTAACCGTTATGAATGTGAGGTAGTGCTGCACTTACCAGGAGAGAGTATTACTGCTCGCGACTCAACACTGAATATGTTCGCTGCTATCGATATTGTCGAACAAAAGCTAAAGAATCAACTAAAACGATACAAAGATATCCGCATTGACCGACGAGAAAAGGCGGCTGGCCTACTAGGACGTATGAAACAGAGTTTAGGGCGACGCCCTGAACCGGCTGATGAACCGATAGAAATATAAAGATTGACCTATCTACCGCCGAGAGCCTTCTCTTTTCAGAAGCCCCTCAAAAGGGTATACTTACTGGTAGTTTTTGGATAATCGAAAGTTCCGGGGGTTTTTGACCGTATATGAAGAAGGTATTAACAAAAGTGTTTGGTGATCCTCAGGCGCGCATTTTGAAGCGTCTGACTAAGCGTGTATCTGAGATTAATAATCTTGCCGACACGTACAAAAAAATGACCGATGCTCAGCTAAAAGAGCAGACTAATGTTTTAAAGAAACGGCTAGAAGAGAAGGGCACGACGCTTGATACTGTTCTGCCCGATGCTTTTGCTCTCGTCCGAGAAGCAGCTGATCGAACGCTTGGTATGCGTCACTTCGACGTACAGCTGATTGGTGGTATGGCCCTGCATGAGGGTAACGTTGCCGAAATGAAGACTGGTGAGGGTAAGACGCTTGTCGCGACGCTGCCAACCTACCTAAACGCACTTGAAGGCAAGGGTGTTCACGTTGTGACGGTAAATGATTACCTTGCACAGCGTGATGCCAGCTGGATGGGCGAGCTTAATGATTTTCTTGGTCTTAGTACCGGAGTTATAATTGCCGATAAATCATTCCTATTTGATCCAAAGTTCGACAATGAGCAGCACGATGACCCTCGCATGCGCCGTCTGCGTCCTTGTACTCGAAAAGAGGCATACGCTGCCGATATTACCTACGGTACAAATAACGAATTTGGATTTGATTATCTTCGCGACAACATGGTCAACGATGTTGATCTGCTTCGTCAGCGTGATCTTAACTTTGCAATCGTCGATGAGGTCGACTCAATTCTGATTGATGAGGCCCGTACGCCGCTTATTATCTCTGCGCCCGCCGCCGAGAGCCCTGAACTCTACCAGCGCTTTGCGACAATCGCTTCAAAGTTAAAAGATGAAGATTATATTCTCGATGAAAAGCGACGAGCGGTTAGCCTTACCGACGAAGGTGTCGAGAAGGTGCAGAAGATGCTCGGCATTGGCAACCTGTACGGCCCTGAAAACGTTCGCTCGGTCTACCACATGGAACAGGCACTTCGTGCGCAGACGCTCTTCCGTCGCGATAAAGATTACGTCGTAAGCACCGATGGCGAAGTTATTATTGTCGATGAATTTACTGGCCGCCTTATGCACGGTCGCCGTTACAACGAGGGCCTTCACCAGGCTATCGAGGCAAAAGAGGGCGTTCCAGTCCTTCAGGAGAGTATGACGCTGGCGACAATCTCGTTCCAGAACTACTTCCGTCTCTACAATAAGCTATCCGGTATGACCGGTACGGCATTCACTGAGGCTGAGGAGTTTCAGCAGATTTACGGTCTTGATGTTATTCAGATTCCACCAAACCGTCCAAATATCCGCGAAGACCGCCCTGATATGATCTTCAAGACAGAGAAGGGTAAGATTGCTGCAATGGTAAAAGACGTTGCCGAATTCCACACCCAAGGCCGTCCAGTCCTAATCGGTACGGCGAGCATCTCAAAGAACGAGGCAATTGCAAAAGCCCTAGAGAAAGCGAAGATTCCACACGAAGTTCTTAACGCTAAGAACAACGAGCGTGAAGCTGCAATTGTTGCAAAAGCTGGTCAAAAGGGAGCTGTCACGCTTGCTACCAACATCGCCGGTCGTGGAACTGATATTGTGCTTGATCAAGACGCTAAAGAGCTTGGTGGCCTTGCTGTACTTGGATCTGAGCGTCACGAATCTCGTCGTATCGACAACCAGCTGCGTGGACGCGCTGGACGTCAGGGTGATCCTGGTCTGACGCAGTTCTACGTTTCAACCGAAGATGACCTAATGCGTATTTTCCAGGGTGATCGTATTGCCGCCCTCATGGATCGTTTGGGTGTTGATGACGAGACGCCAATCCAGAACCGTGCTGTCAGCAAAACACTCGAAGCCGCCCAAAAGCGCGTGGAAGGGTATAACTACGATACCCGAAAGAACGTCGTTCAGTACGATAATGTAATGAACCGCCACCGTAAGGCTGTTTACAGTATTCGTCGTCAAATCTTGAAGAGTGAGGATAACAGGGCTGAAATCGAGCGATTGATCACCGAGAAAGTTGCTGAGCTTACGGCTGCTCCCTCAATGGTTAATAAGGAATTTACGCCAGAGTTTGAAGCGACCTTCCCACTCAGTACTAAGACGATCGAAAGGATCGGTACTGAAAAGAAGGACAAGGATCGACGCGAAAAGGCTCTCAAGGCTGTTCTTAAGCTCTACAAAGAGAAAGAAAAAGATCTTACGCCAGAGATACTGCGTAAAGTCGAGCGCGAAGTTTACCTGCAAGTACTTGATACTCTTTGGATGCAACACCTCGAAAACATGCAGCATCTGCGTGAGGGTATTCACTGGCGAAGTGTTGGCCAGCGTGATCCGCTGGTTGAATACCGCCAAGAGTCACAACGCGTCTTCGAAACACTGCAGGCAACTCTGCGTGATGAGATAGTACGGGCACTCTTCCACATCACTCGATCTGATATTACAATTGCAACTCAGGATGAGACCTTTGATACTGAACTAACCCGCGCGGCTGAAGGCTCAGTAGAGCAGGGCGTTAATGAAATTAGTACCGTTAATAATGAAGCAGATTTCAGCGTCAAGAAAGAAGCTGCTCCAAAGAACAAAGATACGGTGCAGAAGAAGCGCAAAGCCGAGCGAAAGAACAAGAAGAAAGCGCGCAAACACTAAACGAAAACAAAAGGGGTGGGCAGAAAAAAGGAGTCGAGCTTGAAACATACAGTATCAGAGGTACAACTAAAGAATGGCGTTCGCGGACTACTTATCGATGTTCCCGGCGCCAGCGTTATGAGTTACCTCATTCAATTTCGTGCCGGTAATCGCTACGTCAAGTCAGATGATATCTACGAGACAGCGCACATCATGGAGCACATGGCTTTTGGCGCCAACGCTAAATTTGCGTCGGCGAATGATTTTAGCGCAGAGTTCGAGCAAAACGGCGCTTATCATAATGCCAGCACCGGCGATATTGGTATGATCTACATGGCCGACTGCGCAGAGATAGAGTGGGAGCGAATTCTTAACCTGCAAAAAATAGCCATCACCACGCCTAAGTTTCAACAGAACGAGCTCGAAGCCGAATCAGGTAATGTTCAAGAGGAGCTAACGGGTCTTCTGAGCAATCATTCTCGTGCCCTCTGGCTCCGTGTCGGAAAAGCTGTTGGTGATCCCGTTATGCTCGATAATGACCGGCTTAAGACAATTGCCAATATTACCGTTGACGACATTGCCGAGCATTACAAGCGAACGCATACGCTTAACAATATGCGATTTGTCATTGCTGGACCATTGAAGGGACGAAAGCGAAAAACGTTAGAGATGCTTGAGGGGTGGCGTTTGCCAAAGGGCGAACGGCTTGACGTTCCTCAGGATGCTCTGTATCGATCTGATCCAGTCTTGGTGCCTCGTAAGGAAGTGCCAAACCTTATCTTTGGTTTTGGAATGTTTTTAAACGAGCGAATTGATGATGGTGATCTTGACGCTATGGCAGCGCTAAACCATATCCTTACCGGAACGTTGCACTCCCGAATCCTTGGTCAAGCGCGTCAACGCGGACTTGTTTATGGTATGTGGTCTGATACATCCGCGTATGATTACATGAGTGAATGGTCATTTGGTGGACAAGTAAGCCTCGCAAAAGCCGAGAAACTCTTTGACATTATTGTCGATGAGCTGCGCCGTGTGCTTGATGGAAAGTTATCCGCAAAAGAGGTTGAGGCGGCTCAGCAGTACGCACTTGGCAAACATCAGATGGCTTGCCAAACGGTCGCGCAGATTGCCCATTGGTACTCTGGTCGCTATTTCTTTGACGAGCAGATCGATAATTTCGATTACCGTCCACGCGCA
>PJQJ01000029.1:0-2435 GCA_002861585.1 Candidatus Saccharimonadota bacterium
AGGAACGGCTCAGGCCGTCCTCACGAAGGGAGAACGGTCTGGTCATCGGGTGGGACTAACAGGAGGAAGCTCGAAACAGACTTCCCTGTTCAAGCGGCTGGCGGCGGAGCTGCCGGCTCTTCTGCGCCGCCGACCTAAGTGCGCCAGTACCAGGAAGCCACGCCAGCAGCAGCGCCGGTTGACAGCCGATCGAGTTCAGCGGTTGGTCGCCGAGTATGAGGCCGGCGACGACATGACCGTGCTTGCCGTCCGCTGGGGCCTGCACCGGACGACCGTGGCCGACCATCTGCGCCGTGCTGGTGTCGCAGTTCGGAAGCGCGGCATCTCGCCGGAGCGACTGACCGAAGCTATCCGGCTCTACGGCGAAGGCTGGACATGCCAACGCTTGGCCGAGCGTTTCGAGCGTGACGATGAGACAGTGCGCCAAGCGCTCAAGCGAGCGGGCGTCCAACTGCGAAAGCCTTGGGAGCGTATTTAGGCAGCTTCCGCAGGACTCTCTGGTTCTTCAGGCAAAGCAGCAAGAAGGATTTCGGTCTGCTTCCTGGCCGCAGCGTCCAGAGCATCAAAAACAGCGTTAATTTCTGACATTGTCGCTGGGTGAGAACGACCAGCGACGGCAAGCGCATAGCAGAAGCGCTCGTAACTAATGTTACGCAGGTCGAGTCCAGCATAAATCTTTCGCAGCAGTCGCTTACCGCGAAACTTACGAATGTACGAACCATCTGCTAGGAATTTATTAACCTCATCATTCGCAGCGTCAAGAGCTATCTGTAGCGTATCCGACTCCAGAAAAGTATTCATTTCGGCAATTGATGACTCATAAGCATGTCGTATTTCATCTATGGTTGTTCCGATTGGCCGTATCGTTATTGAGCTGAGTTGCCTGGTAACCCGAAGTCGTATTTCATCGTCTTTGAGAGACTCACCAGCGTTCGCTATTATGGCGTCAAGTGCAGCCGGCTCCACAGCTGGAACCTTCAGAGCTGTCAAAGCTGCGTTAATCAGATCAGTCTGTATTAACGCATTTTCTATCTCGCAGAATGGCCACGATACACATCCTTCAGGGTCCGCGCCAGCCCGATCGCTATCAACCAACCCGACAACACTAACGCCATATCTATCAACAGGAAGGCTGTCGCGGAGCCTGCCGACGGCTGCCAGTACTTGAGACCGACCGCCCATAGGAACGAAGGTATACCTTCCACTTCGATTGCTAAGCAATTCGATAAGCGAGTGATCCGAGAGTTTTCCTTTAACTGGCCCGGCTTCCCCCTCCACGCAAACAATGTTCCGACCCGTTGAAAGGAAGTACGACTCACCAGTTAGTTCGCGAAGAGCATCCAATCGCTCAGTTGGACTAGCTGCCTTTTGGAGCTGGTTATTGTTTCCACGAGCGGGAGCTAGAACGTAGAGCTCATCGTCAGCCGCTTCATCGAGAATTGTCGGAGAGTGTGTGATTAGAATGAATTGGTTCGCTTTGGTGGAGCTGCGCTCACGCATGTATGCCAGCATCCGTCGCTGGCGATCTGGATGAAGATGTAGTTCGGGCTCATCAAGTAAGAAGAGCCTACTGGGCGTCTGAGTGGACGCATGGGCTGTGTTAATTTCCTCGACGGCTGTTAGGTTATCCCTAATTTCCGATTCAACTAACGGCAGAAAGAGGAGGATCACTGCCTTCTCGCCTGAGCTCAAGTCATCTAAGTCGAGGTCGGTCGTTGTGCCGTCCGCCGTTCTCTTAAATACTACACGAATGTTTTCTTCCTACTCGAAGCTGAGACCCTCGAAAGTGAGATGTGGCAGGAGCCGACTGACAATCTCTGACAAAGGCTCGAACACATGCGGTAAACTGGCAATTTCGAGCTGATGTTGACCTTCTCGGGATGCCTTATCTATTAGGGAGGTCAGGAAGGATTGTCGCTTGTTTTCAAGACGGCCTAATGCATGCTTAATTGCGGATCCAGACTCATCAACGTTGTCGGGCGATCGGCTCGGGTATGGAATTTGTAACCCCTCGGGAGCCGCGACACTGTCTGCCGAAAGACTCTCTGCATAAGAAGTGAGCGAGCCACCAAGCCAGCCGCGCCTAACTGTTTGTCGCCGGATTGCACGGTGTGGGCCTTGATATAAAACTTCTGTTGTCATACCTTCGTCAAAGACAGAACCTTGGCGCTGCTTCAGTGCCCAAAGGAGGGTCGACTTACCGGCTCCATTACTACCGCAGATAACCATAAGTGACGGGACGTCAAGGCACTCAGCCAGACGTAGCGCTTTTTGATTTTCTACTCGGAAGGATTTTAGTCCCATGTGTCCAGTGTAACGAATGCCATGTCTTAATGATACGGTTAGCAATAACATGCAGACGATTCGCTACCCACTTTCTACACTACTTATATGAACATGATTTTAACCATCCAACAAAGAGGACTAGAAACAGC
>PJQJ01000029.1:2451-3037 GCA_002861585.1 Candidatus Saccharimonadota bacterium
TCCCCTTTACAATAGCAAAAGACGTACCGTAGCACGTCTTCATATCTGTCAGGGTTTTCGAACAATGTTCGATGGTGGGCCTAACAGGAGGAAGCTCGAAACAGTCAGTCCTGCTCAGGCGGCTGGCGGAGGGGCTGCCTGCCCTGCTTCGCCGCCGACATGGCCGTACTAGACCTGTGAAGCCGCGACAGCCGCAGCGCCGGCTGACAGCCGAGCAGGTTGAGCAACTGGTCCGCGAGTACGAGGCCGGCAACGACATGACCATGCTTGCTACGCGTTGGGGACTGCACCGAACCACGGTGGCCGGACACCTTCGCCGGGCTGGCGTGACGCTGCGGCGGCAGGGCATCCCGGATGAACGGCTGGGCGAAGCCGTTCGGTTGTACGAGGACGGCTGGTCCTGCCAGCGGCTGGCGGATCGCTACAAGTGTGACGACGAGACGGTGCGACAGGCACTGAAGCGGGCCGGCGTGAGACTGCGGGCTCCGTGGGAGCGGAGTAGCGGCGGGAATTCACCTGCCGTCTGACGGGGACCCGCCCAGGGTGACTGCAAAGTCGTGATGTAGGGCGGTGAGCTGGGGGTTCG
>PJQJ01000015.1:0-627 GCA_002861585.1 Candidatus Saccharimonadota bacterium
CACTCCCTGTAGCGACTCTCACAAGGAATACTTTGATGCATCAAGGCAGCGAGCCATATTCTTTGACCAGCGCGGAACCGGTCTGAGCACGCCGTACGGCTCGCTCGAAAACAATACGACCCAACATCTGATCGAGGATATTACGAAGATTCTCGACAGCCTCAAAATCGACAGGATTGTGCTTATGGGAGGGTCATGGGGGTCATGTTTGTCACTCGCTTTTGCCATAGCCCATCCCGAACGGGTTGCAGCCATCGTCCTTTACGGCGTCCTGACTGGCCGCCAAGAAGAAATGGACTGGCTGAACCAGGCTGGCTTCCGCACGTTTTACCCTGAAGTCTGGCAGGCGTATCTGGATAAAACGCCCGTGGAACATCACGGCAATCCTACTGCCTATCATTTTGAGCGGATCTTGGGTTCTGACGAAGCGGCCAGCAAAGAATCTGCGTATGCCTATACTACCCTGGACAGTGCCGTGATGAAACTGGACGACCGGTTTAAGCCGGGTCCTTTCGAGGACTTCGATCCGGTGCCTGCGCGAATACAGGCCCACTACTTTACCAACAGCCACTTTTTGCCCGCTGACTATATCATGGACAATGCCCACACCTTGACCATGCCAGTGTA
>PJQJ01000015.1:1179-11950 GCA_002861585.1 Candidatus Saccharimonadota bacterium
CCTTTGGTGCGTTATCTTGACGCACTACCGCTTCAGGTGTTTTGCTTATATTCCACTGAGCATATGCAGTCACTCCCACAAAGACTGCGACAACTACCGCGAGAGCCACAAGCAAGTGTTTTCTTTTCATAATTGAATGATAACACAGCTACTGGCGACCCTGGCGTTTGATACCATTTGTTTAACATCTTAACACTGTGCAAACCGGGTAAGTTTATTGCAGAACCATCAGCGGATAGGTTTGTGGGTCTGCGATAACGAGACTTTGTAAAATACGTCGGTTCTGTTCGTGCCGAGCGCTATTGGCTGCGTCTGTCGAATACGGATCCACCAGAACCTCACTAGTGGCCATGTTCCTTTTAAATGAATATTTGTCAGACGACCAAATCACAGTTGTACCCGCAATGGCAAAATATTTTTGATCCACCAGCTCTATCCCCTTGTGTTCTATAGCAAGTACCTGCTCATGTAGATAGATCCGATTACCGTTGAATTCGGATTCGAGCGTGCAAGAATAGGTACCGCCCTGTGTCTTCCACGGATTGTATTGGTACCCATTGCTGCAGTCGGGCATGGGATAATTACCACTAAACTTGTATTCGTATAGCGATTTCCACTTGTTCCTATTGTTAACTGGTTGCTTAAAATCGATGCTGACGCCTTCTGAATGCCCGCTATAATTGTCACTCAGGGACCGAATATATGATACTTTTGGTAGATCCGGTGATGCAGCAGGAATATAAATATCATAACCTGCGTTCTCCAGCCCCCATACCTGCGCTCGAATTCGACCAGCATGATACTGCGATGCACTTGCAGCCCCCATACCAACCACTAGCAATATGAAAATTACTATTCTCACGACCCTCGACAGGGAGAACACCGCTACCGCACCTAGCAAAATATATACTACGCCCGCCGCTATCGCTGTTAATCCAATCCATGCCAGTGCATTAAGCTGCGGTAGAGCCAGCGCTACACCGGAAAAAATCTCAAGCACCAGTATGATGCCAAACACCAATAAACTAATGCGACCGACCCCCTCCCTTTTTGGCAGCAACAGTAGTGATATACCGGCAGCCAAAGCAATGGAGATAGCGAGAGCAATAATTATGATCGGAAGCGTAGTACCCAAGCCCAGCATGCCTTCATATAGCGGCTCGGTCAACTTCATAATTCCCATGAAGCCGGCTGTGATCGCAACCGCAACCAGCACACCGGTCAAAAAAACTCTGAAGTAGTAATGACCTATCGTTGCAGAATAAGATTTATCAAGCATAGCGTACATTGTTTTTTGTATTAATGCCTTCTAATGAATTTACAGAACCGGTAAAAGCGTGCCATTTTTTCTGAGTATTTTGGTTTTCAACTGCTATGTCTTGCATGGGTGTTAGTATAGCAAACAAAAAGAACCTTCAGGTTTGAAGGGCCCTAATGTTGCCGACCGGAATGGGTGTTATCGCAACTGGATTTGAGACAGAATCTCATCAATAACCTTCTTGACTGGCTTTGTGGCGTCAATCCGAATGTAGTCATACTTGTCATAATATTCTGAAGTGCTGGCTTGCCAATCCCTAATCTGTTCTAACTCTCCTTCGTTCTTACCAAACGTATTATTGGTTCGAAACGTTATTCGAGTATGTAACGTCTCGTCATCCAAAACCAGAGCAAAGAGTTTATTAAAAAGATCGAGAAACTCCTCCTCGTTAGTAGCGACACCGCAGAGGAACACTGTTTTGCCTTGGCTCTTGTTGCTAAGGCTTTCGATAGTACTCCGCGGAAGCTTCCAAGTATGGTTGACCCGCCATGCCAAAGTTATTTTTTTGCCTACATCTGCAGGATTTTCAACTCTTTTCCCGGATTGATTATTATAAAAACCTGCCAGCTGGTCTTCGTCGGTACCGTATACTTCGTAACCTCGGCCCTTAAGCTCTTTATAAACTTCTGATTTACCCGCACCGGCAATTCCAGTTATATAGATTAAAGACATTCCTTAATCCCCCCTAGCCATTTAGTATCTCGCAAGCTTTCCTCTACGTCCCCTCGCGCAAAGAAGTATACCCAGGGCTCAATGCCTTGAGCTGCCTTTTCTCTAACTAGTTTTCGTTCCTCACTTTGTTGCACAAGCACAGCTTCAATCAGTTCGTTTACGCTATACATTCCGTAGGCTGAAACCAAAGTATTAAGGCGTTTTACAAAGTCAGGACGCTCCTTAAAACCAGCTTCCCTCCAACCTTCTTCGCTTCGTAAAGGTATAAAGTAGTAGGCCATCTGCGCAAGATCTTCTAGTCTTTCTCCAGGCTGCGCAAAGTCCCAGTCGATTAAACCAGTCAGTTTATCATTCTGCCATATGGTATTCCATGGCCCTAAATCACCGTGTCGAATAATCTGCCCTGGCTTTTTCTCTGTTTTGCCGACGCGCCATTCAGCGTCTGCTGGCGGTACGAAATTCACTACTACATCATGGTACTTACGGAGCAAACGACCAGCTTGCTCAACCCCTACTTTATCAAGCATAATTTTCGGCCAGGGCCTTGATGCGGCGATGCCGGGTAAAAAACTAAGAACTTCCCGTCCCCTTTCATCAAAACCAAGCACCCGAGGCGCTTCAGTAAAATTGTTATCGTTTAGATACGCTAACAGAGCATGTATTGTTGGAGTCCAAGCGCCGATGCTGCGATGAACAGAATCACCAACGCGGACAGCACTACTAACGTTTCCATATTGGAGAGGTATTTCATCCATAACGTAACTATAACAAAAATGACCTCTTATTAACGAAGTCCCTATAAGTAGTAAGTAATTCCGAGTGTTATTAGATTAGCGTCTGTATACTTGGAGTATGGAGCTATTGCCTGAAATTAACGCGTATTTAGATGAAACAAAACCCCTCGGCTTACAAGATTATCATGTAAGTGAGCTAGGAAGGGGCGAATATAACATCAATTATCTAATTGAAGCACCAGACAAAAAGCTGGTACTTCGGGTGAGCATCTCGCAATTATCAGGTGCGAAAGACCAGCTCAAGCAGGAATATGAAGTATTAGACTATCTGAAGGGGCAAGGCATTGCTCCAGAAGCTTACTATCTGGATATGGAGGGTTTTCGTTACCCAGTACTATTAGAAGAGTTTATTGAAGGTAAACCAGTGACAGAATTAGATGGAGCTACGCTATCTAATATTGGTCGAGCAATCGGCGCTATCAATAATGTAGCTATAACAGAACCACACCCATTTGAGGTTCGAAGAATTGATTACGGCCACGATATTGATATCCAAGAGCAAGTTCTGAATTCGATTACAGCTACCAATGAGAACGAAGAGTCGCTGACATTAGCCAAACGCTACGTTGGTCAGGCTCGTACGCTCCTGGGTTCATTACATCCTGCTGCACCAACAATGCTTATACGCCGAGATGCTAACCCCACTAATTTCATACTTACAAATGATAGCGTAAAGATGGTCGACTGGGAGATTACACGCGTTGACGACCCGACTATTACCCTCGCTAGTTTTATAAATGAAGTTGCCCTGTACGACGTTCTTAATCTACAGCCGACAGAAAGAGACATAGAGATAGTAAAGAGGGCATTCGTAGAGGTTTGTGATATACCAGACTTTGAAACACTACTAGGCAGTCGGCTCATCCTGGAACAACTTGGGGGACTAGTGTGGGGGTTAGAGCGCATTAATAATCTTAAGCACATGCACATCCCACCCGTTGACCATAAAAAGAAAATGGAATGGTACAACAAAGTGGTTCTTAAGTCAGCAGCTGCGCTAGATGAATCACTTACTGCATAATATCAGTGCTTTTTTAGAACTTTAATATTGATAATATCAAGTCATCTAGAAGCTGGAGAGTATAAACGGACTCATCTTTCGACAGGTCTTTTTGGTTGGAGGTTACAATAGGCACTATTGAATTTAGGTTAAGCGCCGAATGCAGGCTGGTTTACTACAACCGCTTCAAATGTACCGCCAAAGTGATATTCAGAACCTTTTGAAATAAAAACACTATCACCTGCGTTAACTTTCGCTGTTTCTCCTTCGATGGTGATATCTAGTTCTCCATCAATAACATAATATATACGGTCATACTGGGTTGTTTCTAGTTCCTTATGCTGTTTTGCCGTATTGATCGCTAGCGAGACGTTGGGTGATAAGTCTTTTGTTATATAATTTCGAGCTTGGTAGGTTTCAGCAATTTCACGAACAGTTGAGTCTGAGTTTCTGATAATTTTATACATCTTTAAATTATATCTTAAAATTCTGAGTCATTTGATCATAGCAAGGAAAAAGCAGATCGGATAATCAATTGTTCAACTGATTGGCATTATAGATGTTATTACAGCTATGGTGAGACCTGAGAACTTTGATTAACAATAAATTCGCAGTGCTCGTCTGTCTTCGATAATAAACTAAGATAAGATCCGCTTTCAGAAGTTGCCAGACTATGAGTAAGGCATATAGGATTATCCCGCTGATTATTCCATGCGCTATATCTGCCGTCCTCAGCATCATATGCTTTCCAGCCTTGCTCGTGCAATGTTTTCTGTAACGCAGGCCAATATTGGTCCGATTTAAAGTATAGGAAAATTGATCTTTCGCAGTGTGCGGCACCTTTGCCGTCGGTGTAGCAGCCCTTGTCGTTTTCGCTCCTTTGTTTAGCGTCTTTAGGCAGTGCTAATTCTTTTTCAACCCTTTGAAGTTGAACCATTTCAGGGCTAGATTTATTGATTATCTCTAATTTATTCAAAATATAGTAAAAACTCGGCAAGGCAAGGACAGACAAGATGATTATAATAATTTTTCTTTTCATAATTTCAGCTTAGCAGAAACCAACTATTGAAGTTATATAAACTATCGCATTCAAGAAAGGTTAAATTACTCTGTGATAGAAGTAATCACACCATCTTTATCGACAGTGATGCGAACAACGCTTTTTTGTTCTTTAGCCTTTTCGATTTTTTTGGCAATCTGCTCGCTTCGCTCAGCTTCATCCCGTCCATCCCAACCGGGAGCATAATATGTAATCACCTCACCTGATGCAGGCTGAAAAGTTACTTCATATGGCCCACAGCTTGAAGACGGAATATCCATTGTGCATCCGCGAAAGGGTACTGTTCTGGTTATCCTACCCTCGATTGATTGAGACATTAGAGTCAAGGTAATCAAAACTACTATTCCCAGCAAAACAACACCCAGTGATAAGGAGATAATCATTTTTTTGTTTAACTTCATGCGGCAAGTATAGCAATAAAGCTACTGAAATTAGCATTGTTTACTATGATTATTTTTGCTGCTGAAATTCAGTATGCCTAAGAGCATAGCCACGAAAAAAGCTGATCAAATAATTATCTGTTTTAGCTGGGTCAGACGGGGTCGATCACGTTCCGCGACCCAGTAGGTTGACGAGTGTTTATCTATGCTCGTTTAAAGGCAAATATAGAGTATGAATTGCCAAACTCTTTCCAAGCTTGTTCTAATAATTCCCACGTAACAACTTGATTGGGTTTATTTCCATTATTACCATCAGGATTATGAATAGTTACATTAGTTTCATCGTAGCCAATAACTAAAACAACGTGTCCCAAATATCCTGGTATGCCAGCGATAGCATTTTCGTTAACCTCTAGCATGACTAGCCAGCCATCGTCTAGGAAGTTCTGAATATCTTTACGAGTACCCCTTCGCTGCTCTAATGGCAATCCCTTAGCGAGATAGCGCTTCACTCGATCAGCTTCCAGGGGTAGATTACTATTCTCAATTTGCCAGTCGAGAGCCTCTTTATCCAGGACAGTTGCCAGATACTCCTTAGGATTTGCGGCGAATTGACGTTGATCAAAGTCTTCTATCCAATGAGTCTGAAATCCTAGTTCATCAAGACTCAACATCATTTGCGCTTTCCATGTACCCATACCAGATACATAGCCGCACAGCTCTTCTACTCCTTGCATTGTAAACTTCCGTTGCGGCATGAAGTAACCCAGTACCATGGCCATCACCGCAGGTACGCACTTATCACTGGGGTTTTCGTCGTTGCCCACGAATGGCACGTTAAACGTTTTCATAGTCTAACTATAGCAAATGTTTTTCCCCACTCGAATCAGGACGCCTCGATTATTGCCATTAAAAGACAGATCGGATGGTCAACTGTATTCGTGGAGGGCTATCCGAAGCTATCAGAACAAGAATTGAAATCAGTGAAGAATAATTTACCGCTTATTTGAATGGTCAAAATATCCTTTGGTCTTACTGGTAGCCGTCCACATCGGATAGATCGTATCCTTTGCCCCAATCTCCCTCTCCGAGCCAAGCATTCAAGTTCCGACATGCACGTTTAAACGTACGGTGCTCCGTATTGTTATGGGTTAACTGCTCTGAATAGACTGCCAATTCCTGGGTGATTGCCCAGGTTTTTGCAACTTCTTGGTTAAGGCTTCTCCCAGATATATCCTCGTATTCATGCAGAGCAGTTAGCAAGACGTCTTCGTTAATACGATAGAGCTGGCGTAAGTCTTGTTCAGGTGTTCCCACATTCGTGTCGCCAAAATCCAAAATACCTATTAAGCGATTATTCACATCAAAAAACATGTTTTCAGTATGTAAATCATCATGTACGACAACTTGTGGACTTATATTACAAATAGCATTCCAACGGGCATAATATTCTTTAGCGGTAGCATCCTGCTGCAAGGTTGGGAACGTCGCTTGAGAGATAGTTTTTCTGAAGTAGATGGACCACGGTTCCTCGGCTAAACTATCCAGGTTTAGCTCCTGACGAATCCTCAATTCATCCTCCAAAACTAATGTTGAATGCATCGCGTATGCGAACTGGGCTACTTTTCTTGCAAATTCTCTTTGCAGGTCTATAGGCAGCGTTCGAATAGCCTGGGTGCTTACATGGTGACCAGGCACAAAGCTTGTCACTAAATAGGGTGGGTTACCATGATCAGTTATTACAGTAGGAATTGTAATAGTTGTGACGTTCTCAAGCTGCTGTAGGATATGCTTTTCGTACTGGCTTCTGGCATTGGCATTTTCATCACGAGGGAAGCGAACTGCATATGTGCTATCAACTAGTGCTACGATATTGTCGTAGCTATGTTCTATCATCCTGATTGACCTAGCTGAAGGATATATCTCGCTGGCTATTTGCTCAGCAGTGTCTTTGTTTGCAAATTTCAGTCTGGGCGGCATTGCCTTATTATACCAAGCGAAAATACCTTTAGAGTGATGTTTAAGCATAACCAGTGTGGAGGGCCATCGTAAACGTCATCGCAACTAAAGCAGCATGGGCAGCCGTAAGGTGTATGCCCATAGGTGTATAGTACTGGAAGACTGTTATTCATGACGAGGCAATTGAATCGTAAAGGTAGATCCCTTTTTCGGCACGGAGTTCACTGTAATGTTGCCACCATGCAACCTTACTATTTTATTTGCCCAGTATAGACCCAACCCGCTGCCACCCACCTTATCTGACAGAGGGTTAGCTACCCGCGAAAATTTATCAAATATTCTTGAAATATCATCTTCACTGATACCTACTCCTTCATCTTTGACGGTGATAGTTGTCATGTCCGCATTTTGTGCTATTGCCACTGATATTGTTTTTCCGTCTAGTGAATATTTACCAGCATTTTCAATGATATTCTCTAACACCATTCGTAAATTATTTTTGTCTGCTGACATTTGCAATTCTTTCGGCTTGGATCTGAAACTGATGGTCTGGTGCCGCTCGATAAATTTACTATCAAGTTCCAGGAGTATGCTCTGGACTAACGTGGTCAGATTAAACGTTTCTTTGCGCAGGATTATTTTGCCGGCATCTGCTTTTGCTACCCTGAGTAGTTCTTCGATGAATATCAGCTGACGCTCAGTGCTGTCATAAGCCTGCTGTAGATAGCGCTGCTGTTCGTCGCCAATTGGCCCGGCATAACCTTCCAGTAGCAAGCCTATAGTTTGTTTTGCAGCGGTCGCTGGTGTCCGTAACTGATGCGATGCCAGAGATATGAACTCATCTTTTGCGGTCAATTCCAACTCCTTGTTTTGTTCCTGTTCGCGCCGGCGAGTAATATCGCGGGCGATTGCCGATGCACCGATAAGATCGCTATTGTCGTCATACACGGGTGATAGGGTGAGCGCTATCGGTACGGTATGCCCGTCCTTATGCTGGATGTGTGTCTCATGCTCGGTGATCTTCCTAGAAGCCGTTATTTCGTTGAGTAGCCGCGTGGCTTCATCTTTGTGCTGGTCCGAGAAAAGCATGTCGAACTGCTGACCTACTGTCTCTTCGGCGATATAGCCAAAAAGGCGTTCAGCAGCTTTGTTCCAGCTGGTAATGATACCTTCGAGGGTCTGCGACAAGATTGCTTCTTCAGAAGAGTCCACAATAGCGGCTAGGCTGAGCCGTTGATTATTGCTACGTTTTTGTTCAGTGATGTCCCGGGCGATCACTGAAGCGCCGCTGATACGACCGGCTATATCCTTGATAGGCGAGATTGTCACTGATACATCGATCATATGACCGTCTTTGCGGACACGTTTTGTCTCGTAATGCCTGATCTGCTTACCCTTTTTGATGCGGGCAAGAATACTCCGCAGCTCTTTTTTTTGACCGGGTGGAAAGATGATAAGGACGGATTTACCAATTACTTCATTAGCGCTATAGCCGTATATCTTTTCAGCTCCGCGGTTCCAGCTCGTAAGATTGCCGTCGAGGTCTTTGCTAATGATGGCATCCTCCGATGATTCGACGATTGACGCCCACTGAAACAGCGACTGCTCAATCCAGCGCAGGCTCTCCAGGTAATCGGTGATGTCTTTTGGCGTTGCTTGAGGAAAATGCTCCTTCAACGTCAGCTGTCTAATATTATCTGTTACATCCGCCATTTTGTGTTAGTGTAGCACCACCTTAGGGATGAGTATGTTAGGAAAGTTACTGCACAATCGAAAGGACTTTGCTGCAGACTGTTTTCCCGAGTAGAAACGTCAGATGCCAGTGTCTTTGACACAATTAATGACAAAGCATACATCAATATATAGAAATCGCATCAAGCTTGAGAAGTAGAGGCATAACCAGCATGGAGGGCCAGGTGGGGCTCGGTCACTTCCAGCGACCCCGCAACAACGTCTTTGAAAACAAGTTTTCAAGAGTTGATTGCCTTGCGAACTGCCACCGGTAGTTCTCACCCGCGACACCGGTTGTGTCGTGGATTCGAGCCGCTTGAACCAAAGCCACGAAAAAAGCCGACCAAATGGTCGACTGTTTTCGTGGAGGGCCAGGTGGGGCTCGAACCCACGACACCCTGCTTAAGAGGCAGGTGCTCTAACCAGCTGAGCTACTGGCCCGTATCTTTGATTATAACCGGAAGGTGCGCGCTACACGGAATGGCCGAAGGCCGCAGAGGCAGGGTCACATTCTGCGACCCCGGAACTTCGCGGTTGAAAACAAGTTTTCATCGGAAGATTCCCTTGCGAACTGCTACTAGCAGTTCTCACTCTAACCAGCTGAGCTACTGGCCCGAATTAGCGATTAAATGCTTAGTTCAACAGCTCTAAACTATAGCAAAAGTTGACTTATTTGTCCATATATTTTGTCCGTACTAGTCCGAGCGTAAGAATTATAACTGAAGAGCCGATCGTTCTATCGTAGACTGACAGTACATAAGAGGGTTACGTATGGGACGAGTTATTTACGGAGAGAGGCGCCAATCATTCGAGGAAAGACCTCATACTGCAGCTGAACGCGCTGCCTTTGCTGCCGGTGTCCTGCATATAACAGAGCGTCGTAATAGACCACCAGAACGATCAGATAGTTCATACTATCCACGAATCGTTGGTGGACGTGCCCTGCTTGGGGCCGTTGAAATCAGATAGGTTATCGGCCTTGCAGAGCATCAAGCATGACGCCAATTGCAACAAAAACACGCCAATCTGCTGCCTCTTCCGCTTCTTGGGTGAGCGATAGTTTATAGCGATCACGGAATAATTCAACCTTCTGGTATGAAGCAATTTCAGCTTCACTCCCCGCTTTCATGAATGAAAAATGATATTTCAACAAAAACGGAATATCACTGATCACCGGCACGAACTGCCATACACGGCGCACAATCGCTAAAGGCAAGCTTGTTTCTTGTACTATCAATCGTGGCGTTTTTTCATCCTCGTCTAATAAGTGCCATGTGCTACGTAGCAAAGAGCTTTTAAATGCTTTTTTGACTATGCCAAGCTGCTTTTGATCGGCGTCTTTTATGTCGTATACAGCCCCTAAATCAACAACTTGTCGCGCTTGAACGGTAAAGAATTCTTCATTTTTGGATTCATCTTTATAAAAAGTAATCTTTTCCTTAAATGAAAAGCGTTTTTGCTGCACAAAAGCAACTAAGTCTCCCTTTTCACCCGCGCTATTTCCAGCATAGATAAAATATTGGTTCACAAGAACAGTAATTTTTTGGTCGATAAAGTAAGTAGCCATATTGCTATTATACTCGCACAGCACTAAGACCGCTTAGTTACCGCCAGTATTAGCTTTCAAGCCGGAGCATTATTCAGAGATTGCCATAAATGCAGACTCGCGACAGTACGGTACGGTTTCCACCGCTCGGCAAACACAGCTAGCTCCTTCTTAGGAGGCAACGTATTCCAACCATAGATTTTCATCATCGCATTTTGTAGCCCTACGTCATCAGGAGCAAATACATCAGGGCGAGCTAGTGTAAACATCATGAACATCTGCGCGGTCCAGACGCCAATTCCCTTTACTGC
>PJQJ01000015.1:12139-18343 GCA_002861585.1 Candidatus Saccharimonadota bacterium
TGATCAAGATGATTGTAAACATTTGGATCATCAACAAAGTGTTTCGCAAGGTCTTTTAGATATGAGACCTTTTGGCGGGATAGGCCAATAGTTTTAATAGCCTCATCGTCAAGCATGGCAATAATCTCTGGCTTAAATTCTGTCTCCGCTTGAAATCGTGTCGTTATTGCAGCTGCTGCCGCAACCGAGACTTGCTGACTAATTATTGACGAGCAAAGAGCTGCGAAGAAATCAGTGTGATGTTCCCGTGGTGCCAGTTTTTGTGACTGAATTAAAACACCGAGTAATGGATCAAGATTACTCAGCTCTGTTTCAGCCTCTTTGATAAACGCTCTATCCATACAACCAGCATAACAAAGTTACCAACGCAAAAACCCCGGTCTTACAACTGGGGCTGCTGTGTGGTGCACCCGGCAAGATATCGCTGACACTTCTTCGTTTCACTATCCTCGATCTTAGTATCTGTAGATGACGGGCAAGATATCACTGCGGTTTGCTACTAGCAAATCCTCGCTACTTTCGTTTAGACTTTTCTCGTGTGCGAGCGCACTGCGAGAAGCCCTGCACTTCACGAACTTTCCGCTTCGCAGATAAGTTCGGAGCTTGCCGACCAAAGAAAAAAGATGAGTGCAAAGACTCATCTTTTTTCTTTGGTACACCCGGCAAGATTCGAACTTGCGACCACTTGGTTCGAAGCCAAGTACTCTAATCCGCTGAGCTACGGGTGCATATGTGCGAAAGTTATTATAACAGATTGAAGCACCATTCCAAATGTAGAGTCCTAATGAGTATGAGATTTTTTACAGACATCGAAGGACGCTTACGTTTACACTTACCGTAGTGTTGCAAACGTAATCCTAATGCCCAACCATCAGATATACCTGCTCCGTTTAGTAACTGCTTAACATAACAGGAGGTATTAATGAGAACATTACAAGGTGGAGCTGAGTTTCCCGAACGGCACGGCATCGATTTTGCTCTAACGTCAGACATAGCGGCGACAGAAGTGTTCGTCACTCTATCTCCCGAAAGAAGACGCCTTCTCCTAACCGATGCCTGGCCGAATCTCGCCCGTATAGCCCTTAATGAAGTTAATCTCAATTAATATTTGATAGTCTCAGCAGTCTCCACTGCCTAGGATGTACGCGCCTATTAGCCGTCTTTTCCGACAAAGCTGTATAATAGACCTACTATCATGCATATCCAGTACAATGTTCCACTGAATGAATTTTCAACTATGCATCTTGGCGGCAATGCCAAGCAGCTTATTATTATCTCAAGCAAAGATGAATTGCTACAAGCCATCATGCATGCCCAAGCCGAAAAGCTCCCGCTATTTGTCATGGGCGGTGGCAGCAACATGATCGTCCGGGATGAAGGTTTTGACGGTCTTGTTATCGTTAACCGGATTCCTGGCTTCAATATTGACGGCGAAGATGAAAATCACGTGACAATCAAAATTGGTGCCGGCGAAAATTGGGATGATATTGTTGCTCGCTGCGTTGATATGAACCTTAGCGGCATTGAAGCAATGTCGCTCATTCCTGGTACAACCGGTGCAACTCCCGTGCAGAATGTTGGTGCCTACGGACAAGAAATCGCCGATACGCTTGTTGAAGTGGAGGCATACGATATCCTCACCTTCGGTTTTGTCCGCTTACTGAAAGAGGAGTGCCAATTCTCATATAGGAACAGCATTTTCAAAGCGACAGCTGATCGTCGTTATATCATAACCGGTATTACTATAGACCTTAAAAAGGCTCGTCCTCAACCACCGTTTTACGGCAGCCTGCAAAAATACTTTGAAGATAACGGAGTAGATCCAAATAATGTATCCCCTGCTGATGTTCGTAAAGCGGTTATTGCTATTCGAACAAGCAAATTGCCTGATCCAAAAGTAATCTTCAATACGGGATCGTTTTTCAAAAACCCTATTGTCGATGCTACTACCGCACAACGACTACTGGATAAATATCCTAATATGCCAAACTTTCCCGGCAAAGATGGCCACGTTAAGCTAGCAGCTGGCTGGTTAATTGAGCAGTCAGGTCTAAAGGGATACGCGAAATACGGTATGAAGACGTACGAACAAAACGCCCTCGTTCTCGTAAACGACGGCGCTTCGTCCTACGCTGATCTTGCTGCGTTTCGCGATGAAATTATCTCTATCGTCGAGCAAAAGTTCGGCGTTACTCTTGAGCAAGAGCCCGAGCTACTGTAGAGGTGCTCGACTTGGCAGTGGAAACTCTCTCGCAAACGATGCAACATCGGCTGCTATTGATTCTAGCGCCTTTTGATCATCCCGCTTTTTGATAGTGGTAACTATCCATTCTGCAAGCTGAACCATCTCAGCTTCCTTGAGGCCTCGGGTTGTAATAGCTGGCGTTCCCAAGCGAATACCACTTGGTCGAAATGGCGGTAGTGTGTCGTTGGCGACGGCATTTTTATTTGCGTTTAATCCTACCGCATCAAGCGCTTCACTTGCCTCTGCGCCATCTATCTCGAAACTCTTCATAACGTCTATTAGCATTAGATGATTGTCAGTACCGTTGGTGACCAGCTTGCAACCGCGCTTCATAAGCTCGTCGGCCAACACTTTGGCATTTTTAAGCACTTGCTGTGCGTACTGCTGAAACTCCGGTGTATCGGCCTCGCCAAATGCAACTGCTTTTGCCGCAATTGTATGCATATGCGGACCACCTTGTAAGCCTGGAAATACTGTTCGATCAATCAGGGTTGGAATATTTTCAATTGTCTTCTCTGGTGCCTTAAGCGGACTGCTAACTGTCCCTCGACTAAGCACCATACCACCGCGTGGACCACGAAGTGTCTTATGCGTCGTCGTGGTTATAACATGAAAACCAGCGTCAAATGGATTCTTCAGAGCCTTACCGGCGATAAGACCTGCAATATGCGCCATGTCTGCCATCAATAACGCACCCGTCTCTTGACCTATACGAGCGAATGCTTCGTAGTCGAGTTCACGCGGGTAGGCACTAAAACCAGCAAGAATAATCTTTGGCTTATGTTCCTTAGCTAAATCGTAGAGCTGATCGTAATCGATCTCACCTGTTTCAATATCCTTCATACCGTAGCGAACAAAGTTATAAAGCTTCGCCATCTGAGTAACAGGAGCACCGTGCGTTAAGTGACCACCATGGCCTAAGTCCATTGCTAACACCGTATCACCTGGTTCAAGCCAAGCGCCGTAAACGGCTTCATTAGCAGGTGCGCCTGAATGTGGCTGCACGTTTGCATGGTCTGCTCCAAACAGTTTCTTTGCCCTATCAATTGCAAGTTGCTCAACAACATCGGTAAACTCTTGCCCGCCGTAATAGCGCTTTTTTGGATAACCTTCCGAATATTTATTCGTAAAGATGCTACCAAGTGCGGCTAAAACATCATCACTCACATAATTTTCGGATGGTATAAGTTCCAATCCACTGCGTTGACGTTCATATTCTTTGGCAATAAGCTCTGAAATTACAGTATCTTTCATGTACCCTCCTGTCCTGCATTATTGCTCATTATTATAACCTATTTTGACAAAAGAACTTGAAAAATATCTAATATGATATAAAATACAACTATTATGTCTATTGATTACAAAGTGAAGATCGGTAAATTGATTCAACAAACCCGCACCCATCGCGGGATGACTCAGTCTCAGCTGGCAAAAGAACTTAATACCAGCCAGAGTGCTATCAACCGCATCGAAAGAGGTGGTCAAAACGTCTCTCTTGAAATGCTTGCCCGTATTAGCGAAGTTCTCTCTAGTGAAATCGTATCTCTTAACAAATCTGGTGCCAACAATCTGCGTGTCAAAGGTGGCAAACAGCTGCACGGTGAAATAGCCGTAAACACCTCTAAGAACGCTGCTGTCGGTCTACTCTGCGCCAGCCTCATCAATAAAGGTACCACTACTCTTCGCCGCGTCGCCAGGATCGAAGAGGTTAACCGCATTATCGAAGTCCTAAGTAGCATCGGTGTTCGCACTAGATGGATCGATGGTACCAACGACCTCGAAATCACTCCGCCTGCACGCCTAAAACTAGAGCAGATGGACATCGAAGCTGCAATGCGTACTCGTACCGTCATTATGTTCCTCGGCCCACTTCTGCACCAATACTCATCATTCAAGATTCCTTTTGCCGGTGGTTGTAACCTTGGCACCCGAACCATCGAACCACACTTGCAGGCGCTGCGCTACTTTGGAATGGACGTCACGGCAACGAGCAGTGATTACGAAGTACGTGTAAAAAAGAAGGTGCCAGAGCGCGCCATAGTGCTCACGGAACGTGGTGACACAGTCAGTGAAAACGCTATTATGGCTGCCGCTATGTCTCCTGGCGTTACTACTATCCGCAACATCAGTCCGAACTATATGGTTCAGGATGTCTGCTTCTACTTGGAAAAACTGGGTGTCCGCATAGACGGCATCGGTACTACCGTACTTACAATTCATGGACAACCAAATATTAAGAAAGACGTTGAATACTTCCCTTCTGAAGATCCAATTGAAGCAATGAGCTTTATCGCAGCGGCTGTTGTTACTCGATCGGAAATCACAATCAAACGTGCACCTATTGAATTTTTAGAGCTAGAGTTAGCAACACTCGAGCAGATGGGTCTAAAATATAATTTGACCGATGAATACCCTGCACGTAACGGTAGGACTCGACTTGTTGACGTTACTGTTAAAAAGTCAGATCTAGTAGCACCTAAGGACAAATTGCACGCGCAGTCCTTCCCGTTCATCAATATGGACAATCTGCCATTCTTAGGTCTTATCGCTACGGTTGCGAAAGGTCGTACTCTGGTGCACGACTGGTCCTACGAAAACCGAGCTATTTACTTTACCGAGCTATCAAAACTAAATGCAAAGATTGAATTGCTCGATCCGCACCGCGTCTATATTGAAGGTCCAACAAAATGGAAGGCAGCTGATGTTGTTGCTCCACCAGCACTTCGCCCAACCGTTGTGGTACTGCTTGCAATGCTTGCAGCTCCTGGCACATCAATCCTGCGCAATGTTTACCAGATTGACCGCGGCTATGAAGCCCTGGCTGAACGCCTTAATACCCTCGGTGCTAATATAGAGACTTTCCGCGAAATCTAAGAAGCGTAGAGCTTATCCATCATTGACAAATAGCTTATTTTTTGGTATAATCTTGTTTAGATTCTAGCTCACCGTGAGCTGGAGTGGATAACCCTGGAAGGGGTGATCGACGTGGACGCTGTCCTCGTCTTGAATGTCGGCGCGAGCACGACCCGCATCGGCGCGGTCGACCGCGGCCTCAACCTGATCCGCCAGATCAAGATCGACACCCGGCCGAACAACTACCTCGGCTCCATGCACAGGATCGGACAGCAGATCAGCCAGCTGCACTTCGAGTGCAGCCAGCTCGATGGTATCGACCTCAACCTGGTGGGTGCCGGTGCCTGCGTGGCCGGCTGCCTCAAGAACGGTGTCATCACCGGTTCGGGCAACCTGATCGACTGGCGCGGCAAGAACTTCGGCCGGTCGTTGCAGGACATGTTCGGCAGGAATTTCCCTGCCGTGGCGGTCCTGAACGACTGCCAGGCCGAGGCGCTCGGCGAGTTCACCGCCTACAACCAGCCGCTGCACTACATCGGCTGGGGCACGGGCATCGGTATCGCCGGCGTGACCATTCAGCAGGACGGCCGGCCTTACAGCCGACCGACCGAGCTGGGCCACATGGTCATCGACCGCGTGAGCGACCTGCAGTGCGGCTGCGGTGGTCTCGGCCACCTCGAAGCACTCATCGGTGGCACCAACCTGAAGCAGCGCTTCGGCGTCGACTGGTGGGACATGAACCGACTCCAGTGGGAGAGCGTCCTCGACGACCTGTCGATCGGCTGCAACAACCTGGCGCTCGGCGACAGCGAGAACCCCATGCCCGTCGTTATCGGCGGCGGCATCGGCTACAAGCGACTCTCGCCCGAGGGCGCCAACGAGCTGCCCAAGCTCCAGCGGCTGGTCAACTCGCACCGCACCACCATGCAGCCCCCCAAGGTGCTGCTGGCCCAGTACGGCGAGGACTCCGGTCTGATCGGAGCCGCTCACGCCGCCTGGCAGCAGGTCGACGCCAAGCAGGCCGCTCTGGTCAGCTGACCCCCTTCTGGATCATATAAGGTCTTTTTGTCAGTTTTTCTTCCTTCGTCCAAAAGAAAAACTGATGC
>PJQJ01000015.1:18359-18693 GCA_002861585.1 Candidatus Saccharimonadota bacterium
TCTTTATCCGCCAGTCCAGCTGGTCTTTTTTATTGCCTATTGCATCTTAGAACGATCAATGCGTGGATTCTTGCCATCATTCCAAGCAACAATACCGGCTGGCTTGGCTTCGATTACTTCGCGTCCCGCTGCTGGTCCACGTAGGTCACAAGAATAAAGCGTCAACTTATCATCTTCACTTGGCGCTTCAATCTCAGTTGCACTCTCGGGCACCTTGTACTTACGATTCACTTCATAGACATATCGTTTGCCGTCATAATCGACAAACACCTCATCACCAACCTGCAACTTATCAAGGTGATAAAATGGGGACTTTGCACGGGTTTGAATTGGT
>PJQJ01000015.1:18794-20626 GCA_002861585.1 Candidatus Saccharimonadota bacterium
AGCTTCGGTGTTACCTTCGACAACAGCAACATCGACGTTGATCTGCGGAATAAACAATCGATTTCCATCATTGCCGGGCTTAACTGTTACTAACTTTTGCGCAGTTGCATCTTTTGGCTTATTCTCAAGCATCTGCATTTCAGGCGCTAGTGTATTCACAAGCATATACATACCAGCTAGCACACCAAACACCGGCACTGCTATAAACAGTTTTTTACCCTTTTTTCGTGTTGGTGTTGCTCCGTAAAGGTAGTGGTACCTCATTACGAACAATTTTAGCACGAAGCATAACCGTTTTGTAAGAAAACTTACAGAATTTTAGGCACCGACAAGGCGACTGATTGCATTCAGGATCGATTGTAGTAACGCTACAATGGCATTTAGGAATGACACGATCAGATCAAGTAAGGTCTGCAAAAAAGAAACAATAGCATTTAGTAAATCAGTGATTATATTCATACCTATAGTATAGCCTATTGTAAATACGCTCGACTAATTGACGCCGATTCTATTTAGCCACCTTTGCATTTGATCGCTTAGCCTTAAAGAGTAGACCCGTTCCCGCGAGAAGCAGGATGACGCTTCCTCCCGCAAGTAATCTTGTCTGCGTGTAATCTTTACTTCGCATTACTCCAAAGGCCGGACATATATCACATGCTGGTACATACTTTAGAGTTTCAGGCGCATTTATGTAAGCACCATAGCTCAAAGCTGCTAGCAGGGCTGCTCCTGCAAGAAGTACTCCGGCTGTGACTCGTAGATTTTTCATAATATAAATCTTATGCTTTAGACAAACAATTTACTATACTTTTACCTAATAAAAAAGCGCCACAATCAGTGACGCAGCGCTTTTTAAATTTTACGGTAATTAAGCTGTTACAGCTTTTTCTTTTGGGGTACCGAAACCAAGGGCAAGGGCAGTAGCGGCGATTGCGATATGCAAAAGTGTATCAGCCAAGTTGTTTGTAACAACACCCAGGATTGGTTGGTTACCGTAAATTAGACCTAATGCAGCTACAAGCGCATATACGACACCAAAAATCTGGAAGTATAGACGTGAAGCTTGATTGCTAGAAAAACCAACACCTAAAGCGACAATACCGCTAGCAAGGTGAATAACATTATGAATTCCATTAACATGGAATAGCCCTAAAAGATGTTCGTTAGGCGTAAACATAGGCACGAAACCTAAAAGCCCTACGGCGACAAATACTACTCCAAAAATTTTTGCGAAAGTTGATAACATTGTATCTCCTGAAATTTATTTATATAGACTAATTATACTACATAACTAAATAAATAACAATATGTTATAATAGGAGTACGACTATGTTTATATCACCAAAGAAGATCACTCTAAAGACATACCAGGCTGGGCTTTTACAGGCCAAAGCCTACCGTTCACTCCATACCCAAATGTCAGAGGCACTAAAGCCATATGGCATTACCCTGCCGCAATGGGGTTTGTTAGGACTACTTAATGATAAAAAATCGATGAGCCCCTCTGAGCTGTCCCAAGAGCTGGGAGTTAAACCCCCCGTTACAACATCCATGCTTCATGAGCTCGAGAATAAACAGCTCATCAAGCGGTTGAGTAACCCAAAAGACAACCGAGCATCTTCTATCCAACTGAGCGATGAAGGTAAAAGAATTATCCCTGCAGTCGAAAAGGAACTACGAAAAGATCTGGTTGAGTTCTTAAAAGACATACGCCCTACCGAGTTACTTGCATATATGAAGGTACTCGAAAAGCTATCCAGTAAGATTGCCCGTTAAATATTTGTATTAATTAGTCAAGTTTATTGCTGTATGCAGCATCCCTGGCAGAACGA
>PJQJ01000015.1:20773-29569 GCA_002861585.1 Candidatus Saccharimonadota bacterium
CAGAACGACATTCTTATACTTTATCCTCACGAGAAGAAGTAAAAATCCTATGATGGCAATTGCGATCATAATAAGCGGATTCATCTGCTGAGCTATTATAAAAGGAACGTGAACGACGCCAAAGGCGACTATATTTAACACTGCTGCAACCACAAGATTATCCGTGTACTGCAGACTCCTTTGCCATATGTATCCTCGAAAAATCAACTCTTCAATAGGTCCAGTAAAAGACTGTCGCAGTAAGTTATTAGCGACTAACGTACTGTTAAAATCATTTTGAACCAGAGCGAACAGCGTGGCTGCTGTAATAAGGGTCAGCCCTACCGCTAGCTGTCGGTGTGGAGCTCTACATAGCTGCAGGAGTTTAGGCTCAATAAAAATAAACGGCAATGCAAGGACCACGTAAAACAACACCTGAACGATCGTGGCGATCCATTGATCGTGTAGAATGGGAAAAATGAAAAACTGAGCAATAGCGCCCAGTACTAGCACGTATGTTGTTGCACCAATAATAGATGCGAGACTTCTTGACCTTGGTGACATAGTTTCATAATAGCAAAAGAACTTCCTAAGAAGTCTTTTGAACTGTCCTACCTTGGGGCCGCACGGTTGATAATGTTAGAACCGCGGCACTTCTTAGTTATCCCATTACATTAGTAGTACCTATCCATTGACAAATACAAACCAAAATATACAATGAAATTTATGAGCTACAAAAGCAAATTCGTTATTATAACTCCCCCCACCCCCATAGACTCCCGGAGGCTTTGTTAGTTTTTCAATTATGTAAGAGATGAATCAGTGCAAGGCGGCCTCCGGGTCGTCTTTTTTCTTGCGTTGGTTTAATCCTGCCGTATTTGAGTGCACGGTAAATGTATAATTAAGTAGAAAGTGAAAATGCAATGACAAAGAACCTACTCCCTAATAAAACCGATGATCCTTCAGAATGGTACATACGGGTTATTCAGCTAGCCGAGCTTGCAGATTACGGGCCTTCTAAAGGCACTATGATAATGCGTCCTTACAGTTATGCAATATGGGAGTATATTCAAAAGGCTTTTGACAATATGATCAAAGAGTATGGTGTTGAGAACGCATACTTCCCTTTATTCATTCCAATGTCCTACCTCGAAAGAGAAGCTAGCCACGTAGAGGGTTTTGCGCCTGAACTAGCTGTTGTTACGCATGGTGGTGGCCAAAAGCTAGAAGAAGCACTAGTTGTTCGACCTACTAGTGAAACCATCATAAATGCTTCGTTTACCAAGTGGGTGCAAAGCCACCGCGATTTACCAATCATGCTAAATCAATGGTGCAATGCGGTACGGTGGGAAAAACGAACTTTACCATTCCTCCGTACTAGCGAATTCTTGTGGCAAGAAGGTCACACCGTTCACGCCACACACGAAGAAGCGATTTCAATGCAGCGATACGCATTGGATTCGTACGCCAAACTGTATCGTGAGTATTTTGCCCTTGATGGGTATATAGGCCGTAAGTCAAAGCTGGAAACCTTTGCAGGTGCCGATGAGACGTTAACCTATGAGACGATGCTGCCAAGCGGCAAAGCGTTACAAAGCTGCACTTCGCATGACTTGGGTCAAAACTTTGCCAAAGCTTTTGATACCCAGTTTCAGGATGAAAACGGCGACAATCAGTACGTATGGCAGACAAGTTGGGGTTTATCAACGCGTTCTATTGGCGGACTAATAATGGGGCATGGTGATAATAATGGATTAGTTCTGCCGCCACGTCTTGCGCCAACTCAGGTGGTAATAGTTCCTATAAATCTAAAAGAAACGACCAGAGAGTACGTAAAGACACTTGAGAAGCAAATGAGAACTGCTGGCATAAGAACCAAATCTGATATGCGAGATGATGAACGATTTGGTTACAAACTGAACAAGTGGGAGGTCAAAGGCGTACCGCTCATCGTTAAAGTGGGTGATAATGAAGTAGCTGCAAACAAGGCCACCATCAAACGACGTGATAATTCTCAAGAGACTATCGTCGATTTAGCTAATGTAGAATCGGAAGTAAGGCAACTACTTGAAAATGTTCAGTCATCGTTACTAGCTAATTCTCGACGTGTGCGGGATGAAAATACTAGAGAAGCGAGTAACTATGAAGAGATGAAACAAATACTCGCTGACCATAAGGGTTTCGTTAAAGTTTATTGGAATGATAATCCAAAGATCGAAGCAAAAATTAAGGAAGAGACCAAAGCTGTTAGTAGGTGCTGCATCGAAGAAAACGCCCAAGGGACTGATTTTTATACTGGAGAACCAGCATCTGAGATTTGGTTATTTGCACAGAGCTATTAGTCGTTTATTCAATTAGCGTAAGTACGATACAACAAGACAGAGTTGGTGGTTCTAACTCACAATCTAGGGTTGAAACTGCGACTTCTGTCAAAGTTCTTGGGGCGAATGACGGGGCTTGCATGTCCTGCTCCTAAATAGCTAAAGCTATGTTCGTCGGCCAAGCATCGAAAACAGCACGCCAAGACCTTGGCGTGCTGCCCTCTTGGGTTCAAGCCCCACAAAATAAAGCCCAAGATAAAACCCGGGCATAAAACCCGGGTCTTATCTTGGGGCGAATGATGGGGCTTGAACCCACGGCCTCCGGTGCCACAAACCAGCGCTCTAACCAACTGAGCTACATCCGCCAAAAACCGAACAGGGGTTATTCTAGCATAGTTTTATCACTTGCGGAAGTCTTGCGGCTAACTTACCGAGAGAATAGTCGCCCTAATCGACCAAATATTGACCGCGGTTTTTCATCTTTGACAAATAGTCTTATGAGCGCCCAACCAATAAGAGCACCAGTGGTGTTTGCTACAAAATCACGCCACGTATCCATTCGGTCCAGACTCTTCGGCCCATAGCCTAGGAGATCTAGAGCAAACTCCGCTAATTCATTAAGGACTCCAAGCATCGATACCAGGGCAAACAGGGCGAGAAGATCGATTGCCAGCGGAAGGCGCACCTGCAGCGATCGAACGCCGTACGCATACAACAAGGATGAAACAACTCCTCCGCCAGCAGCATGAAGAACGAAATTAGTAGTCATATTTTCATTTGAAAAATAGATGGCAATAGCAGCAAGCAGCACTACTACAGCAGCTGCCAACCAGCGATATGATGCTAACGTTACCCCCTTGATGCCAAGCTGAGCAGCAAGAAAGTGCACGGCAACTGGTGGTACGAAGAAAACGACAAGAGCCATAACAACTAGGTAGATCATAGGTACATAGTAACGAAAATAAAGCAACTTTGCACCTAAACTTTTTCACTCATGCCCATTTTTTGTTGCAACCGTACTAGTGGTGTCGGCGCCGCCCACCCATGTTTGAGAGAAAGCACCATTACAGTGGCTACTACATTCTTCCCCAACCAATAATGTCTGTGTCCTGCCGATAGTTTGGATACTCTTTTTGCACGACTGCATTATGGCGATTACCCTCGATAGTATATAGGGTTGAACCCTCCACTCTCTCAACAATACCCACATGATTACCGGTGCTGCGATTACTGTCTCCAAACCAGTTAAAGTTAATGACATCGCCTGGTTGCGGAGTATCACTTAGATCCGTGCGCTCGTGCCAGGTTCCATTTTTCTGCAGCCAGTGTTTTAGACTAATTGCCGCAGGCAGTTGCCAATCGTGAGCCCAGCCACCGCTAAAAGGCGTTCCGTGCTCGCGGTAAACCCAACTGATAAAATCGGCGCACCATGCTTCGTTTCTTCCTGTTGTATAGACTTCTATCCGCTCACCGCAGTTACAACCACTCACCTCCTCTTTTACACCAATCTCCCTGCTGGCAATCTCGACAATACTGCCGCCAGGACCACTACTCGTGTTAGATGTAGCGCTCAGGACAGCCGTCGGTGCTGGCGTAAAGGATTTCCATGTTTGCGGCCCAGCGATACCATCAACTGCTAAGTTGTTATCCTGCTGATACTGCTTAAGGTATTTTGCGGTTATAGGACCAAACTGGCCGTCAACTACAACATCATTACCGTAGTCTTGGTTTAGGTACCACTGCAGATGTTTTACACACGTACCACTGGCGCCCTGCTTTAGGACGGGCTGAGGCCAACAATCATGAGGATTAACGACAGTCGATCCGGTATCATTATCTGTACCGTTCTGATCAGTCTTTTGTTCGGCTTTTTCCTCGTCCTGCTGCTTTGGTCCAACCTCTCCTTTAGGAGTCTTAACAACCGCTGGAGGAGCCTGCTCTTGAACTGGCGTTAGCGCAGTCTTTACGTATAGAGCGGTAGGGGTGATAAGCGCAACTGCAACAATGGCAGCAACAAAAGAGCTCCTCTTTCGATGGCTTGATACCCATTGTTTTACCGCTTTCAAATCTATCTTGCTCATAAAGAACTACTTGTCTAATTATTGTTGATCTTGTTTGATCTACCACTTTACACCAATATCACCCAGGTGAGTATGGCAAAGCCAGTAGAAGATTTTAGACCGTACCCACGCACTAATAGGCCACCGGACTACTCATACTTATACTATAGCAAAAAGCAAAACAGCACGTGTACCGCCACCAACAACATTAAAAAACCGCCCTCACGGACGGCTTTAAGTTTCGCATGGTACCCCGGACTGGATTCGAACCAGTGGCCATAAGCTTAGAAGTCTCATGCTCTATCCATCTGAGCTACCGGGGCATGTATACAATGGTATCAATTTCATCTTATAACATAAAGCGCTTGCTATAATAGAGCGGATGCCGGCACGAACACATTATATTTCAGATAGGATGCTCCCTGATGCTATTCGCTCTGCATGCGACAAGAGGGGCATTACAGTCACCTCTTTTTCCGATGATTGGATTCTTAAGCTGCAAAAGGACCAACAAGAAGAATGGATTCACGTTTATAGTTTTAGCTGTAACAACGCCGCGGCTGCCGCGAATGCATCTGACAAAGTAGCAACGTCTGTCATTTTAGAGAGTGCCGCTTTACCTATCGTTCCCCATGTAACGGCTCGAACCTACATATCCCGAGCACGCAGAACGCCTGATATCAAGGCAATTGCTAATAATGGGCCTGTCGTTATAAAGCCCATTCATGGACACGGTGCCCAAGATGTTGCAAGGTATGATGACATTGATGAGGCGCTTACCTTTATAAATGCGAGTTCTATACCCGCATGGGCAATATCGCCATTTTTAGACCTTACCAAAGAGCTGCGAATCATCCTTTTTGACGATGAGCCCCTTCTGGCTTATGAAAAAACAAACCCTGTTATTGATGATGGTCTTCGCTTGTTTAACCTAAGTCAGGGAGCGACAGCGGTGACTGTAGATCTTAATAGTCTAGATCCTGCGATTCTTGACCTCGCAAAGAGGGCCATTAGCACGATTGGTCTTCGTTTAGCCGCAGTTGATATTGTCTTCGATAAAGAGAGTGAGCCATTTATCCTGGAGATTAATACAGGATTTTCCCTGGAACATTACGCTAGGCAATCTGCTGATAATAAAAAACGAGCTTATAAAATTTATGATTCCGTCATAGGAAAGATTTTTAAGTAGGGTGGCGAGAAGGCGCTCCGGTAGCTCTCTATTTCCGCTTTCAAAGGGTTGAAAGCAAGCTTTTAGTAAGCGAGAAGGCGCTCCGGTCTGCCGCTGGCAGATCCTCACTATATCCGCTCGACCTGTTCTCGTTCATAAAATGAACTGCGAGAAGGTCTTCGCTACACGAACTCGCAAGCAAGTTCAGCATCTCTCATACCAAAGAAAAAAGAGTATATAGAATACTCTTTTTTCTTTGGTGCGGGTGGCGAGAATCGAACTCGCATCACTTGCTTGGAAGGCAGGTATATTAGCCATTATACGACACCCGCAATGCGACTAATTATACCAGAAGTCGTCTATCTGCCTAGGCCCCTAGTGCATTCGCTAGCACATCACCGAGCACATAGGCTAAAACCGCAGCAACCCCACCGAGTAGCAGTGTTTCCATGCCGGTCTTTAGCTGGTTCGTCTTTGTTGTCTGTCCTCGTAGGATGCCAATAAAGATAAATGCCGCACCAGTAAGGAAAGAACTTATGGCAAACAAGAGCACATCATCGATATTAAGCCTAAAGAGAGCATCGATCACGTAGATAAGCACCGGAATAAAACCAACTGTTACGAACGAAGTGAACGTCACCAATCCATCACCGAGCGGCGTCTCCTTAGAGACGTGTTGGTCATCTTTGCTCTTTTGTAGATCCCTTTCTGACTTTGCCGACAGATATGCACCAGCTCCCATTGAAAACCCATCCGCAATAAGGTTTGCGAAGCCAAGAATAATAATGACCGTACTACTAAGACCTGCACCGGCCGCACCGGCAACAACAGCAAATGTCGTCACGGATCCATCGATGGCACCGTACACAAACTGCCCTAGGTATAATTCGAACCGTTCTTTCACTTAAAACTCCTTTTTCATCAGAGGTATTATAACAAACACAACGTTGAACTACTGCCCGGGAGTAATATCTGCAGCAGTTATCTCGATAGTAGCACCAGGTTCAACTGCACCGCTAAGCATACGGCGGGCAATAAAGTTTTCTATCGTTCTCTGTACAACGCGCCGCATTGGCCGGGCACCAAGCCGTGCATCGTATCCCTGTGATACAAGCATGCGCTTCACGTCATTCGCAACGGTGACGCTAATCTTTTGAACTGCCAAATTCTTGTTGATGCCCCTGATAATAAGATCAACGACCTGCAGAAGTTCATCCTGAGTGAGTGGCCGAAATACAGTAATTTCATCGAAGCGGTTCAAAAATTCCGGGCGGAATTGGTTTGAATCAATTAGCTGATTGATAAATTCAGCTTCAAACTGCTCGAGCTGCTTGCCCTCTTGAATGTACTCGCGAATCTTGTCAGCACCAGCATTGCTGGTGGCGATAATAATAGCATCTCTAAAGCTGACTTCACGGTTGTTGATGTCACGTAAAATGCCTTCATCGAGTAATTGCAGCAGCGTATTCAGAACATCAGGATGGGCCTTTTCAATCTCGTCGAGCAGGACAACGCTAAATGGCTGATGTGTGATCTGTGCAGTAAGACTATGAACATCTCGTGCACCGTCTGCAATAAGCCGTGCCACATCTTCGGAACGAACGAACTCATTCAAATCAACGCGTATTAGTCGGTCTTCGCCGCCAAAGTAAACGTCAGCGAGCGCTTTTGACAACTCTGTCTTTCCCACACCGGTTGGACCTAAAAATAGGAACGTACCGACTGGGCGATCAGGATTGCGCACCCCAGCGCGAGCTCGCCGAAGCGCGTCGCTCACCACACTAACGGCATGTGTCTGATTTATCATTCGCTCATGAATTAACTGCTCAAGATTAAGCAGCGTCTCTCGTTCATCATTCGTCTGAGCAGTGCCGACTTTTATATCCATGGTCTTTTCGATTGCTTGTTGCACGGAGACCGCGGTTACGACCCCCTCTAGTGCATAACTAGCAGCAGATTCTAGCAGCTTAATTGCCTTGCCTGGCATAGCCTGTTCATGGATGTAGCGCTCACTCAATCGATAAGCCTCTTCGAGCGCCTGGAACATAAATGTTACCTTATGACGAAACTCCAGTAGAATTAGCTGATCCTGCAGGACCCTCGTAGTCTCAGCTCGATCAGGTGGGGCTAGCGTCACGCGGTTCATAGTTGCGACCAGAGCCGGGTTACGCTGAGAGATCTGCAACCAGCGCTGCTCATTCATAGTGAGGATAATAGGCAGTACGCCGCCCTCGAGGATTGGCTGCAGGACATTACTAAGATCAACCGAACCAACGCCCTCTTCGAAGAATAGCTGTGCATCGTCAAGACAGATGATAACGTTTTTAGCCCGGTAGGCTTCGAGCAGGAGCTCATTGATCAACCCTTCTAGATCGCCTCGCCCACGAGCCTGAGAAATAAGCGTACTAGCATCAAGTGCGATTACCTGTCGAAAGCGCAATCGTCGCGGCACGCTTCCGTTTACCTTAATTATCTCTTCCGCAAAAGCATGCACAACGGTACTTTTGCCGACGCCAAGTGGACCAACGAGGGCAACGTTTTGACGACCCCCACCACTTAGGGTGCTAATCATCTGACGAAGTGCATCGGTGTGACTCTCGAGAGCGGTTGCCATTTGACCGCCGCTTGCTACCTGCTCAGAAATATTCACTCCAAAGCGCCGCAGTAGCGGCGTATAACCAAATGACCAGTCCCTTGCTATGCCACCCGTTCTTCGCGGCTGGTGGAATCGTTCAATCAATTGACGCAGGTGAACAAACCACTCAGCACCAGTCGCTACATCATCAGGGCCAAGCTGCAGCTGCGCTAAGTATGTTTGCACATTCGGAATAGTACGAACAAGCGCTGCCGTTACTACAACTGTCGAGAGCGCCGTCTCGCCCGTTCTTTGCCGTAACGTTAACGCCTCTTGCCATACCGCCTGCATATCGCTTGCATCGTCGCTTGTCATATGCAACAAAAAGGTCGGTCCAATACCAAAACGGGCAGCGAAAAAGTGGCCACCAGGTAGTTGCATCACCCGCTCCGCAACATCTTGAGGCGTCGGTTTTGCTGGTAGCAGAGCGAGGAGATCAGACTCTAGTAGCTGATCAATTGCTTGCGCTTGAGGTACCGCCGGAATACGCTGCAGCTCACCCTGCCACCATAGGTATGGAATACTGAGCGCCACAGCAATAGACAACAACAGCCATCCGGCGCTTATACCCGCTACAAGGAGGAAGATACCACCAGCAGCAGAGACTGCCGTACCTGCTAAAAGAGCTATTCG
>PJQJ01000015.1:29967-30330 GCA_002861585.1 Candidatus Saccharimonadota bacterium
TTGATCAAGCCAGCCTGAACCGTACCACCAAGAAATAAAGGCCATAAAAAGCATGAGCATATTGTAGCATTTACCTCTGTTTTATCCTAGGCGTAAGGCAAAAGTTCGCTATACTAGTAGCTGATATATGAAACGCAAACACACAATTCTATTAGGTAAGACTATTAAGCGGGCAGCCGCGCTGCGCGGTGGCGGTTCTGCCCTGCCTGGCCTTATCGTTGAAAAACTAGATAAAAACTTTTTGGCCGATACGCTGTCACAGTTGCCTCACGGTGTCATTCTGCTCAGCGGTACCAACGGTAAAACAACCACCACAAAGATGGTAGCCGAGCTGCTTGAGTGCAATGGGTTAAAGGTATTTAC
>PJQJ01000015.1:30407-35616 GCA_002861585.1 Candidatus Saccharimonadota bacterium
CTTACGATATCGCCGTTCTTGAACTTGATGAGGCTCATGCGACCCATTTTGTTCGTCAGATTGCACCCCGTCATGTGCTGATCCTAAATGTGATGCGTGATCAATTGGACCGCTTTGGAGAGATAGACCATACGGCACGCCTGCTTGAGACGGTTGCACGAAGCGCTACCAAGAGTGTGGTCCTGAATCGTGATGATCCACGGGTTGCCCGTATCGCTAACCATCTTGAAACAGGTGTTGGCGTACGCTTCTTTGGTGCTCACCCGCGACTTCGCTCTCTCTTTATAAACGATGACGATCTCTATGCTGCCAAAGATCAGATAGTACTAAAAGGCGACAAAGGTTTTACTCTCGGTGCTGATGACGTAGAGCTGAGTGCCTTCGAGAACAACAACGTGACTTTTCGCATTGATGGCAAAGAATACGACACGACGCTTCGCCTAAACGGTGTCTATAACTTTCTTAACGCCGCCGGTGCACTCGCAATTGTTAAAGAGGTGCTTGGACCAAAAGTAAAGGCGAAGGATCTGCTCCAGTCGCTCGAAACAGTGACGCCAGCATTTGGACGCGGCGAAACTATCCTTGTAAACGGACAGCCGCTGGAGTTAGTCCTGGTAAAGAATCCATCAGGATTTCGACTAGCATTATCTTCGTTTAATCCATCAGATACGGCGACAATGATTGCCATTAATGACCAGTACGCTGATGGTCGTGATATGTCATGGCTATGGGATGTCGATTTCACTAAATTACGTGACGGTGGTGTGCAGATGGTAGGTGGCGTTCGGGCATATGATATGGCTCTCCGCCTTCAATATGACGATGTGCTGGTTGGTAGTGTTAATACCAACTTAAAAGATGCGCTCGAGGGCTTTATTCATGAATCAGCCGGCAAACAAAAACGTATCTTTTGTACCTACACTGCAATGCTAGCCATTAGAAAAGAACTATCTAACATCGCTAACGTGGAGCGCATATCATGAGTGCCAAAGAGAATAAAATTATCACTGTTGTCCAGCTGTATCCAAACGAGATGAACATTTACGGTGATCGCGGTAATGTGTTGACACTACTGCGCCGATTAGAGTGGCACGGCTACACACCGCGGCTTGCCTATCATCACCCAGGAAAACCATTTCCAAAGGAGGCTGATCTTATCGTTGGTGGCGGCGGACAGGATTCTGGTCAGGACAAGGTTCAATCTGACCTGCTTACTATCGGCGATACGTTGCATCAATTAGCCGATGATGGCACGCCAATGCTGATGATCTGTGGGCTGTATCAACTTTTTGGCCGATTCTTTGAAACGCAAGAAGGTAAGGAGATCAAAGGTATCGGTATTTTTGATGCCGAAACTTACGGCAAGAACGTTCGCCTGATTGGTAACATCGTTATTAATACTCCTTACGGCGAGGTCGTCGGATACGAAAACCATAGTGGTCACACCTACTTAGGGCCGAAGACCCAGCCATTTGGTACGGTTATTAAGGGTGCTGGCAACAACAGCGAAGACAGAACCGAAGGTGCAGTATATCGATCAGTCGTCGGTAGTTACTTGCACGGTTCGCTCCTACCGAAAAATCCAGCCTTTGCCGACGCCCTGATTGAACAGGCAACGATTAAAAAGTTTGGTGACTTTGAAGGAACCGTTATCCCCGATGAGCTTGCGCTAAAAGCGCATGCTATCGCTAAAAAACGACCTCGCTAGTTAGATTACTTACTTCTTTTCTACCCCTATCGCTATATAGTTTTAAGCGATATGAACACAAAAGAACTATCGGCTCTATACGGTGATGCTCAGCGGTGCGCTCAGACTATTGGGCTTTGCTATAGTTCTGATGCGCAGATGCAAGGACTAACGCGCCACAGGCACGGTAAGGAATGGTCTTTTAAAGATGTCGGTGGTAGGACTATTACCGATCAGCAGATCAAAGAGCAGATACTGAAGTTGGCAATTCCGCCAGCATGGCAAAATGTCTGGATCTGCCCCGGGCTTGATGGCCACATTCTTGCTACGGGTACAGACGAAAAGGGACGAAAGCAGTATATCTATCACCCCCAGTGGCGAACGATGCGTGACCTAATTAAGTTTTATCGTATGATGCTATTTGGCACATCCCTGCCCCGCATTAGAAAATCGATCAACACTCATCTCCAGCGCGACGGGCATGATTTTTACCGAGTTATTGCCGCCATGTTATGGATTATGGACAGTACCTATATCCGTGTCGGTAACGAAACATACTTTCAACAGAATGACTCTGTCGGTCTTACCACTTTGACTGACTATAACATTATCACCGACGGATCGATGGTGGCGATCGGCTTTAATGGAAAATCAGGTGTCGAGCAGCATATTACATTCGAAAATCCCACCGTCGCTAAGATAGTTGCCGAGTCAAAAGATATTACCGGTGATCGTTTATTTCAGTATCTTGATGCAAACGGACAACGACATGCCGTTACCTCTACTGATATAAATAAGTATTTGCATGAAATAACTGGAGTTGCCGTATCGGCGAAAGATTTTCGCACTTGGGGTGGCACCCTTGCTGCTTTCACTCATTTGATCGCTAACCAGTACACCGATAAAAAGACCAACAAAGTTATGATTGAAGCCGTTGACGCCGCTGCTGGCGTACTGGGCAATACTCGCTCCGTTGCTAAATCATCGTATGTTCATCCTCATATTCTTGAAGCATATGCTGCTGAAAACTTCTCATCACTGTATGACCAAGTAAAGACTGTACGAAAAAAACAAGGCTTAGATAAACGTGAAACCGAGCTGCTACACTTTTTAGAGCTACTCTTTACGAGCGAGTTTGACCTGCTTAAAAAGGGATCATAAATCCGCCTATAAGACAGACCATTTCAAAGCAGTGTATACTAGATAAGTGCAAAAAATTGCTCAGCAAATTTCTCAGCGCATTGATTTTTTTGATCTACTGCGCGGCTACTTCGTGCTTGTTATCGTTTTAGATCATCTGGAACGATGGCCCGGTGTCTTTGACTGGATGACTGGTCAGGGCCGCTTATGGTCTTCTGCTGCTGAAGGCTTCTTTTTGATATCCGGCATTATGATCGGATTAATTAGAGGACACCGCGCAATCGATAAACCACTAAAGGTCGTCAGCAAAATATTGATCGAACGAGGCGTTGTACTGTACCTCTGGGCGGTGGCGACAACACTGCTATTCGTGACATGGGGCATGTTATGGCCGTACGGCGGCTTAATTCCGCCTGGTCTTTTTGAATTTCAAGGTGAAGCAACGGCTCCTAATATGCTCTGGCAAATCTTTAACTTGCAGTACTCTTATGGTTGGGCTGGTTTCTTAAAATTTTACGCTATCTACATTATGCTCTCGCCACTCGTTATCTGGTTATTACGAAGCGGGTTATGGTGGGTCGTACTGCTTGGTAGCGCCAGTGTTTGGCTGTACGGTCTTGACCAGGATGATTGGTGGTTGAGCTGGCAACTGCTCTTTTACACTGGTGCGGTTCTTGGGTTTTACACCTACAGTATCCGTGATTGGTGGCACGGGAGAACAGCACTCGATCGCCGAGTCCTCTCAGCGGTAATATTCTCGAGCAGCTTCATATTTTTAGTCTTAAGTGTCTTTTGGACGTTTGCATGGAACTACTTAAAAGCGCCTGATAATCCAATAATGAGCTTTACCGATTACGATATAGCTCGACGTTACGTTGATCCGCTATTCGACCGTGTCTCGCTGCAGCCGCTGCGCCTTCTCGTTACTGCGCTTTGGTTTACGAGCCTTATTCTGCTCTTTTCACGTTTTGAACATCAGTTGAAGCGCTTTGCAGGATGGTTATTAATGCCATTTGGACAGAATTCTCTCTACGTCTACATCTTGCATGGTCTCGTTGTTTTCGCGCTCGACTTACTACTGCCAGCAAAACAGTATATCCTCCAAAATATAATTGTGCAAATTCTTGTAGTAGCGCTTTTGTGGTTCGCTGTAAAAAAGCAGTTTCTATTCAAAATAATTCCACGCTAAGTGCTACTTGGACTGATCGATGTGCGCATCCCAAAAAGTGGCTGCCTTTTCATGCTGGTCAACGCCGTCCCCAAATGAATTAGAGAACACTTGTAGATTAAGGCCTTGAAATGCTACTGTTTTAGGTCGATAAATAGCTAATCCTTCTGAAGATCGCACATGCGCTGGCTTTTGAAAAATAAAAAACACCACTTGGTGCTTCATGCTTCGAAGTTAGAGGACATACAAGAAAGTTTTGCGTGCCTGGTCGGCGGTGCGCAGGAAGCCCCACGCACCGCCGACCTGGTTCGCGCCTACTGCCAGATGGAGCAGCTGTAGTTGTACCTGTCGTACGGACCGACGGCCACCAGCGGCGTGCCGTCCTCGAGCGTCACCTCGAAGGGTGCCAGTGTGATGTCACGCTCGAGCCACCGCGAGAACCCGAAGGGGTTGATCTGCCCGCCATCACGGACACCCACCATGCTGCCGACACCCGGCTGCCCGCCGAAGATCATGGGCGTGGCTGCCGTAGGGCTGAGGTTGCGGACGGTGATGTTGGTCACCGGTCGTCCGCCCCGACAGATGTTCTGCACCGTCACGCGGACACGCATGTCGCCGTTGGGCAGCGTCACGACCTTCGGGAGCTCACGCATGCCCCTGTCGGCGTTGTTGAAGGTGGTCGCTGCGGTGTTGTCGCAGCCGTACTCGTAGCCGAGGTTGGCGTTGACCAGGACCAGCGAGCGTGAACCCTCGAACAGGCCGAAGTTCTGCTGTGCCAGGTTGTATCTCTGGCTCATGGTGCTGCGAGGCTCGATGGGGCTGCTACCACCCATCCCGCGACCCATGCCGTCGCTGACCGAGACGGTCAGATCCGGCGTGGAACGGAAAGAGAGGTTGCGGACGATGATCTCGGTGATCGGCCCACCGTTCTCACAGGTGTTGTTCACCGAGACACGGACCCTGCTGCCGTTGGACAGGGTGAAGAGCTTGCCGAACCTGTCCAGAACCGGACCCTTGTCGGCGCTGACGGCGACGACGGGGAGCTGTTGCGGCTGGGACAGGTGGGTCGCCGACGCCGGGGTGGCCGGCGCGACGAACGCGACAGCACTGATCAGCGTGGCGAGCACGGAAGTGCGACGGAACATTTGGCTTCCCCCTGGAAGCTCGACGGAACAGGACGGGTGGTGCACTTGCAATAAGTGAACGCTAAAAAC
>PJQJ01000014.1:0-717 GCA_002861585.1 Candidatus Saccharimonadota bacterium
CGGGAGCAGAAGGACGGTCGCGACAGACCCTCGCATTGTCTTGCGCTGGGACGTTGCTACCCTCCTCAGGTAGCGTTCCAAAGCGATCGAGCTGCGGGATAGCCTCGCGCAGCAAGTAGACAATCCGTCCTTCTCGCGGGGTGTAGCGCAGTAGGCAGCGCGTTCTCTCTTGGGCTGGTGAGGATCCCACCATTGTCCTGAGGGAGAAAGGCCGGGGGTTCGATTCCCTCCGCCCCGACGATCGACCGCAGATCACTACGACCCGAAAGGGGTTGGCCTCCATGGGGGAAGACCAGCACACAGGGGACCGTCGGTACCTGCTGGGACTGAACCAAATCGGCTCGAAGAACCAGGTCTACCAGCGCCTCAAGAAGCGCGCCGACCAGGGAGTCAAAGCCGACAAGAACGTCCTCGACCAGATCGCGGACAAGGTGTACACAGAGTAGGTCCCTGACTCACTCTGCGTACACACAGGTGGGGCTCCACTCCAGGAGCCCCACCTGAACGGACACACTTAGTTACTCCTGTCCGTTTCACTAAGAACATAAACCAGTGTTTGTGTCTTTAGTAAGACGAATCAATTACGATACAATAAGAAGCGATGAAAAATTTTTGGGCAGATTTACCACGACCATTTTTTGTGCTGGCTCCAATGGAGGCAGTTACTGATGTCGTCTTTCGACATGTCGTCGCCAAAGCAGCTCCGCCGGATGTGTA
>PJQJ01000014.1:1339-13299 GCA_002861585.1 Candidatus Saccharimonadota bacterium
TTTGCTCAATAACTATTGACTGCTATTAATTTTTGTAGTATATTAGGTAATTACCAAGAGTAATTTTGGTGGACATTCACATTTGTCAAAGGAAGTAGTTAGTCATCTTACACCAAGTTTTGGATCAAAAGTTGGAAATAAGGTGACTAGCCACTTGAGCAATGCTCGCGCATCCAATGCGCTCCTTAGACAGCCCAGGTATCGCAGCCCACGCGCGATACCTGGGCCCACATCGTGGGTCGGAGCGGTGCCGTCATGGCGCCTTCCAGAGAACGTAGTAGGGTAAGTAACTCTGCGTGCAGTGACAAAAAAGTCACACGTTTCGCACGCATGATCCCGAACCGATCCAGAGGCTGCCAACGGGCACTATTGAGGTACAGTGATACCTCGGTGCTCACGGTCGCTCCGGCCCACGTTAACTCACAAAGGTAACGCAACCCGCGTTGAGATTGCCTAGCTGCGCCCCCGCAGCAACCGTGCAGACTCCGCCTGTGTTACCGGCCCCGGATGGGACGACTTGAGATGTCGGCTGGCTATACGCCCCGTTTCCTCGTCGTCCTGGACGCAAACCTTCATTGGTTCGCGCCCCGGGGCTCGTTTTTTTTGTAAAATTTTATTTGGAACTTAATAACAAAGACCTGCATGCCACCATGCAGGTCTTCTTCATGTATCAGGTTATGCTTTCTTTTTAAGCAGCAAGTTCGTACTTCGTACAAAGAATAACTGGCTGATCACCCTTGGTAAGGGTGGCAGACGTTGCAAGCGTGCGAACAAGGAAGTCTACCCATGCACGACGGTAGCTTTGCTCGCGGTCATATCCTTCCTGAGCAGCCCTGTCGGCAATAAGGTCCGCGTACATACGACCACGCCATAGGTCGACAGCGAATGCCTGTGCGGTTCCCTCGATACCACGCTCGTGCATAATGCGATCGAACTGTCGTTGATCGAAAGTCGTGCCTTCAATGTCGTTAAGAACGACAAAATCTTCAAGATGTTCATCATCAAGCTGCTTAATAACGGCTCCGGCTTTTTCTAGCAGGGCTTTGGTTTTAACGCCTTCGGCATCTGCAAATGTAACATCGCTTCGATCAACAAGATCTTGATAAGTTGCAAAGACGTAATTAATATCTTCTTCATAAGCATCAAATTCCTTATCAAGAACCACCCGTAGGGTAGCGACAATTTGGTCGCGGTACTTTAGGCCATTAGCACTGATGATTGGATACTTATCGATAGCACCGCAACCAGTTGCATCGCCTGTCGCGTGGTTATCAGTGTGAGCACCAAATTCAACACCGGATTTTTGCAGTAGAGTAGCAACTTCCGCCCGGTCTTCGAGTACGGTAGATGTCAGACGCTGCTTGCCCAAAACGGTTCGATACATACTTGCTGCAACAACAAGACCGCCGCCAAATACTTTAGCGCGTCGCTTTGACTTGTTAAACACTTCGCGCTGCAAACCTTCGTCCTCACCAGATGGTACCATTCGATACACAACACTCGCTGGACGACCATCGCCACACCCGTCGTCATTAACTTCGACAGGGAGGATAACTCGAGCCGTCTCGTTGACGATAACATCAACGCCAACTTCAAGTGCTTCGGGAGTTAGTCCACTAACTTCAGGCTGGTCTAGCTGAGTCTTAACACTGATAGAGCCTTCGCCGAAGCCAAGGCCTTTTGGAGCAAGGACAGTTGCCTTACTCTCTACTCTTTGAACGATTTCTTGCGCCATAAAAGGTCCTTCCATTTCAGGAGATGACATAATTTATTAATTCCTGTTTGATCTTGCTAAGGATACCGCGTGAGCGATGTTCGTAATCTGTTATACTCCTAAAAACCCGAGAAGTAAAGTTCATAAGCTTGCGCGTCTTTGCTATAATAGAACTATGGTAGGGCAGCACCCAACGGACACGATCATCAATGTGCTATATAGTCCGAGAAGTGATGTCTTTTTTCTTAAAGTAGTTGACCGCGAAGTAACCGATCCTGTCTTTGTTTCACTCGGCTCAGGAACGATCGAGGAGTATGCACTGTTCGACAATGCATTGCCAGGAACACTCTTATCGGTGGTTCATAAGGGTGACAATATGGCTGCAATGGAGAAACTAGGAACGCTTTTTAACAGCGAATATGTGTACTTTTGCCAAGTCATGAGAGAACAAGCAGTACTACTAAAAAACTCAACCAAACAACGCGCCCAACTGATTGTGCCATATACCCATCGCCGTCGCTTTGAGCGTATTAAACTCCACAGCCTTGCTGAAGCCGCCAATAAGCGGACAAAGGATACAGCCCGATTGATCGAACGATACATCAAACTGCACTCACGCTTTTAGCCCTTTATTGCACGAGGGCATCAACAGTAGTACTATTAGAAGATGATTAATAGGTTCCGTCAACCGGTTCCAGACAGTCTGGCTGGTCTGGAAACTCATTCGTCCGCTGCCGCAGAACGGTGGATGCTTGTTGATAGACAAAGGGGTTCAACCTTTGGCTCTTTTACCTTTTCAGAGCAGAGCAATTTAGAGCTACCAGCCACTCCTGATGAGTGGAGCGAGTTCGAGCAAACAGTAGGTGCTAGGCAGTTTAACGTACATCAAACTCGGGATGAAGGCCTAAACGTTGCTAAATTGTGGCTATCACAGCACCCAGAACGATTAGCCGTCCCAGTTATCATTGCCATCAAACCCGAGCGGCTTGATGATGGCAACCATAAGCAGCTGATCTCGCTACTTGGCATTACTGCCTTTAATGCCTTACTTTCTGCCGGCGAAGCAGGCTCGGCTTTAGGCATACCTGTAGTATTCACAAAAAAAGAACGCCGCTATCAGCAGCGTCTCTTTGATCGATTCAAAACTTCCCGCCCTCAAGCCGGAGAGGCTATTAGCAGAACCAATAATGAAGCCTAGCCTTTGTAGCGGCGACGTTTGAGTTCGGCAACCTTCAGACGAACTGCATGACGGTCAACCAATTGGTGTGCCTGCTCAAGCGAAACTTGATCCTTGGCTTCGTCGCGCATTTTCAGTGCACGTTCAAGCGCAGCCTTTGATTCAGCTTCGATGATATCTTCACCTGCGGCAGCTTCATCCACCAGTACGCGAACACGTTGCTGGGAAATTTCAATAATGCCACCGTCTGTTGCAAAGTAGTCCATATCATCATTGCTGTCGCGCGCGTTACGGCGAACAGCAATCACACCTGGAACCGCCAATGTTACTAGCGGTTCGTGGCCTGGAAAGACAGAGATTTCACCAGTCGCAGTCGGCAGGATAACCTCATAAACGTCTTCGTTAATCTTTTGTCCTAAGAGAGTAATTAGTTCTAATTTCATTCGATTTTTTTCTAAGGGCAGAGAGGGAAGTGAGCTACCTTTTTAGAGGCGCCTCCGCAGCAGTGTGTGATATTTTTTATCACGCAACGTCGCGAGGACAGTGCCGATAAAAATGGTTGCTCACTTTTCGTCTTGCTCCGCTCCTTACTCCTTTACCATATCAATGCCACCCTTCATATAGAAGGCTGACTCTGGTTTGTCGTCGTGCTTACCGTCTAGAATCTCTGCAAAACCAGTAATGGTATCCTTAAGGCTCACATACTGACCTGGGTTACCAGTAAACTGTTCAGCGACGAAGAACGGCTGACTTAAGAAACGCTGGATACGACGAGCGCGCGCAACAATCTGCTTCTGCTCATCAGAAAGCTCTTCCATGCCAAGAATTGCGATAATATCCTGCAGATCTTTGTACTGCTGAAGCAGACGCTGTACCTCGCGGGCGACACGGTAGTGCTCTTCTCCCACGATCTCAGGATCAAGGATGGTCGAGTTAGAGTCGAGTGGATCAACCGCAGGGTAAATACCAATTTCAGTCAGTGAACGGTTAAGAACGATCGTTGAATCAAGGTGGGCGAACGTTGTTGCTGGAGCTGGGTCAGTAAGGTCATCCGCTGGCACATAGACTGCCTGAACAGACGTAACAGAACCAGTCTTCGTCGAGGTGATTCGCTCCTGTAAGGCACCCATCTCCTGCTGTAGGTTTGGCTGATAACCAACGGCACTTGGAAGGCGACCAAGCAGTGCTGATACCTCAGAACCTGCCTGAGTAAAGCGGAAGATATTATCAATGAAGAGAAGAACATCCTTACCTTCATCACGGAAAGCCTCAGCCATAGTAAGACCGCTTAGGGCAACACGCAAACGTGCTCCTGGTGGTTCGTTCATCTGGCCAAAGACAAGGCTTGTCTTGTCGAGCACGCCTGATTCTTCCATTTCGTGATAGAGGTCGTTACCTTCACGGGTACGCTCACCAACACCAGCAAAAACAGAGTTACCAGAGTGGAACTTGGCAATGTTGTTGATAAGCTCCTGAATCAAAACGGTCTTACCAACACCGGCACCACCAAAAAGACCGACCTTACCACCTTTAGAGATAGGGGCAATCAAATCGATAACCTTAATGCCGGTTTCGAGGATTTCGGTCTTACCCGATTGCTCACTAAGGGCTGGTGGTTCACGATGAATTGGTGCAACGACTGCGTCGCTTAACTCACCCTTACCGTCGATAGTGTCACCAACAACGTTAAACATTCGGCCTTGTGTTGCAGGACCGACGGGAACACTGATTGGAGCGCCGGTAGCGATAACTTTATCGCCACGGGTCAAACCATCAGTCGTTGCCAGGGCAACGGCACGAACGGTTGTTTCACTTAGGTGCTGTGCGACCTCGAATACTAATGTACTGCCATCTTTTCGCTTAACGTGCAGGGCATCGTAAATCTGGGGCAGCTGCCCCTTTTCAAAATCTGCGTCAACAACGACACCGACCACTTGGGTGACGGTACCGGTTGTAACTGCTGCTACTGTACTCATTATTTTCATTCCTCCTTGGACTATTTCATTGCCTCAACACCACCGCTAATTTCAGCCAATTCCTGGGTAATAGCGGCTTGTCGAACTTTATTCATCTCGAGCGTCAGGTCACCAATAAGATCACTGGCGTTATCGGTTGCATTCTTCATGGCGACCATACGCATACTGTGCTCACTGGCGACAGAATCAAGCAGGGCTTGAAACAACTGGGCTTCAATCAAGCGAACAGCTGTCTTCTCAAGCACTTCCGTTACTGATGGTTCAAACTCAGCGTTCTGAACTTCCGCGCTTACCTCTGTCTCCTTGAAACCGGCAGGTAGGACGCGCTGAACGGTCGCGATCTGGGTAATGCTATTGATGTAGTGTGTGTACACCACATCAACGGCGTCAATCTCGCCGCTAATGAATTGATCGACAATCGTCGTTAAGATTGGACGAAGTTCATTACCGGTTGGCCTTTCAGGAAAGTCCTGATAAGCACCAACAGTTTCAGCGTCCTTGATACGCGACACAAACTGAGCACCTTTGCGGCCAATAGTGATTGTTCGGCTGGAAACGCCGTTATCGGCATCGGTCTTTAGCTGCTGCGCGTAGGTCTTTAGGATGTTGCTGTTATAGGCACCAGCGAGACCCTTGTCACTCGTGATGACGATCAGCAAGCGATTTTGGATCGGTCGCTCTCGAAACAGGACGTGTGCTTTCGTATCGGCAAGTTCAGCTAAACGAGTTAGCAGTTCGCGTGCCGCCTGAGAATACAGGCTGGTTGCTTGCGAAGCTTCTTGCGCACGACGCATCTTCGATGCAGCGACAAGCTCCATCGCCTTAGTAATCTGGCGCGTGTTCTTGACTGATCGAATTCGTGATTTAAGTTGTCGTGTTGAAGCCATGAGAGTCCTTCTTATTTATTGGCGGTCGCAAAACCCTTAGCAACGGTTTCGGCATTTTTGCGAACAAGCTCGACCAGCTCATCTTCAGGTTTACCACCATTGTTTAGCTCGCGCATCTCTTCTTTGTGATCAGACCAGAGCGATGCAAGCAGGGCAGCCTGCGCATCTTTGACCTTTTCAACAGGGACAGTATCGAAGACACCGTTATTCACTGCGATAAGACTAACAGTCTGCTCCCAGACACCCATTGGCTGGTACTGTGGCTGCTTTAGTAGTTCGGTTAAACGTTGACCGCGGTTAATCTGCTTCTTTGTCTCTTCATCAAGATCAGAACCGAACTGGGCAAAAGCCGCAAGTTCACGGAACTGGGCAAGTCCGAGGCGAAGGCTACCACTAACACTCTTAACGGCCTTTGTTTGAGCGGAACCACCGACACGGCTTACAGAAAGACCAACAGAGATAGCCGGTCGAATACCCTGGTAGAACAGATCCGTTTCAAGGAAGATCTGACCATCAGTAATAGAGATAACGTTGGTTGGAACATAAGCAGAAATATCACCAGCCTGCGTCTCAATAATAGGGAGCGCAGTGAGTGACCCAGCACCAAGATTGTCGCTTAACTTTGCTGCTCGCTCAAGAAGACGAGAGTGCAAGTAGAAGACATCACCCGGGTAGGCTTCACGTCCTGGTGGACGACGAAGTAGCAGGGACATCTGGCGATAGGCAACAGCGTGCTTCGATAGATCATCATAAATAATCAGTGCGTGCTGCTTGTTATCACGGAAGTACTCTCCCATGGCACAACCAGCGTATGGCGCCAGGTAGAGGAGGGAAGCTGGGTCAGACGGACCAGTAGCGACCACAATTGTCTGATCCATCACGCCTTCTTCTTTAAGGCGCTCAACGATACGAGCAACGGTAGAGAGTTTCTGACCGATTGCGACGTAGACGTTAATAACGCCAGTTTTTTGGCGTGCCTGGTTAATCATAGTATCGACAGTGATAGCGGTTTTACCAGTTTGGCGGTCACCAATAATAAGCTCACGCTGGCCACGACCAATTGGCACCATCGTATCAATCGCCATAAGACCGGTCATCATTGGCTCATGAACGCTCTTACGGTCCATGACACCAGGAGCAGGTCGCTCGATTGGACCAGTTAGCTTAGCCTCGATTGGACCAAGTCCATCAAGCGGGCGACCAAGCGGGTCAACCACACGACCAAGCAACTCAGGACCAACCGGTACTTCAAGTAGCTGTCCGCTGAGGCGCACCTTGGCACCAGCAACAACACCGCTTTCACTACCAAGTAGTACCGCACCAATTTCATCTTCGGTTAGGTTGAGGGCAAATGCCTCAACGCTGCCGCCGTTCGTTTCGATCGTTACAACTTCGTTGAAACCACAGTTAGTTAAACCATGAATCCAAGCGACGCCGTCACCAACTCGAGTCACGATACCGACAGTCTCTAGTCCTTCGCTCGCTCGTAGGCTACTAATAGCATCCTCGAGCTCGCGTGAAAGATCTTTGATAGCTAATTCTGCCATCTAATCATTCTCTCCTTTTCTTATAACTCTCTTAGTTGTCGCAGCTGCGTGCGGATTGAACTGTCATATTCTGCAGTAGGGGTGCGTATAATCAAGCCACCGATCAGGTCTTCGTCGACTGATTCGTTAATTTCAACGTGATCAGACTGTTCTTTGTCGCTAATGAAGCGCGTAATACTCTTTCGGAGACTATCAGTCAGCGGTCGTGCAGTCACTACTTCGGCAATAACTGAACCGTGCTTCTTAGCAAGAATTTCGGTAATATCTCGGATAAGGAGCTCTGCCTGATCTGCTTGACCATGCTCCAGTAAGTACGCTGCCGTGTGGCGCATAAGGTCCTCGTGCGAGACTCCTTTTGCCAGCTCATTAGCGACGTAATCAGCTAGGCGATGTCGCGACAATCGCTGCATAGGCTATCGAGCCTCCCCAAGTGCACTTTCAATCAAAGATGCGTCACGTTTTTGGTCGATTTTTTCTTTGATAATCTTCTCGGTCGCAAGAGCAACTAGTTCACGTGTTTCACTTCGAAGTGCGGCTCGAGCTGCGGTAACGTCCTGTTCAAGCTGGGCTTTAGCATCACTGACAATACGATCAGCACGCTTACGAGCCTTGCTCTCAGCGTCCTCAACCATTGCAAGCGCCTCTTTGTGGGCAGTCGCAACAATCTCGTCGGCTTGAGCGCGAGCCTCCTTGAACATCTTATTGACGTCCGATTCAGCAGCAGCAGCCTTTTCTTTGGCCACTTCAGCAGCCTTCGTTCCTTGTTCGATTGCGGCTTGTCGATCATCGATGGCTTTCACCATTGAAGGGTAGACAAATTTCTTCAAAAAGAACACGAGTACCAAAAACGCGATGCCTTGCAACAGTAGCAGCTTCCAGTCGATTCCAAGCGCTTCAAAGAAGCCAGGCTTCGCAGCTGTTTGGCCGTGTGTTTCGACTGCAAATTGTAACAGGGTTTGCATGGCTTATACCTTTACTTTCTTTTATTCACCAACAATGATTGGGGCAATAATAGCGACAATGATCGCGATGATAGCCAAGGCATCAACAAATGAGATACCAAGGATCATAAGTGTTCGGATTTCACCGATCTTCTCTGGGTTACGGCCAGCTGCGTTAAGAGCAGCAGCACCAACCATACCAGCACCAATTGCTGCAAGGCCGGCTGCGATTGCATAGGTTAAACCGAATGCTAAAACTTCCATTTATTTTATCTCCTTAATTTTTTCCTTATTAACTATCATTCCCACCGGAGGCCAGGATAGGCTTCTTAGCTTCAGCAGGTTTGGAATGATCATCATCAGTGGTGTGGTGCATAGTACCCAGAGATACGAATACGACAGTCAACATAAAGAAGACGTAACTCTGAATTGCACCGATAAACAGCTCGAATACCATAAAGAAGGGAAGGGCAATTGGCGAGAAGTTTTGGGTAAGAAAGGCAACCATCACCAGGAGCACCTCACCGGCAAATACGTTACCAAACAGACGAAGGCTAAGCGCAGTTAAGCGAGAGAATTCAGCAATGAGCTCCAATATGCCTTCAAAAGCACCGGCAGGATCTTTGAATGGATTGCGCAGGTAACGAGTAGCGTTCCCAAAAAAACCATGCACCTTAATGGCGTACACCTGAGCTGCGACCATACTAATAATCGCCAGTGCAAAAGTAACATTAAGGTCGGCGGCAAGCCCACGGAAGAATGGAATACCGTTATACGTAACCGGACCGACGAACGGCAGAATACCAAGATAGTAGTTGGTAATAATAAAGAAGAACAGAGTGATAGCAAGTGGCGCTAACTGTCGGGCTCGCTTTTTATCACCCATAACCTCTTCAACCGTCGTTAGCAGCATCTCGAAGATCCACTGCATAAACAGGACAAAGCGATTCTTGCTGCCACGTTGAATAGATTTAGCGAGCCACAGACCGGTCGTAATTATTAGAATATAGCTAATAATACCTAACGTCATTGAGTTCGTAATAGGGAAGTTACCAATGGAAAATAACTCTTCCGCAGGAAGGCTGACATGAGGCGTTTGTTCAACTGCGAATAGTCTTGGAATCATTCTTTACCCTTATCGATTCTTTTAATTTGTACATAGATTAACAGGATTGAGAGTAAGATACCGCCGAGTGTTCCGCCAACGAGCAGCCACGGGCGAGTACCAAATTTATTATCAGCCCACAGACCAAGTAGCAGTCCACCAATAGTCGGAGCAAATAATCGCCAGGTCGTATCGGCTAAAGTAGCAAGCAATAAAACGACCGTCTGTTTCGACGGTGTCGTAGAAGCTTCTGGTTCGGGCTTCTTATCTGATGGCATTTACTCTTTTAGTATAGCAACCATAATCTCGTCCCGCAACAAACAAAAAGCTTAGAATCACATGCAAGTACATAATCAAAAAGAAGTGGCTAGACGAATGTTTTAGTACTGACCATGCTCCGAGCAACGTTAGCGCTTAAGAACACTCTCTTACTAATAAGGACCATCAGAAACAGAAGAGGGGCCGGAGTAGGGCATCGTGAATAAACCAGATTTTTGACTAAAAGAAAAGAACAGTATTAAGATGTGCGTCCGCAGGAGACTGCTTAGAAGTAACATCCGTAGAGGTTACTTGCCAAACCCCATCCTGCTTAGCAAGAGCAATTTGACGTACCGATGATACCTCTTTACCATCACCGACAGCTGAAAACTTATACTCAAACGTTGCGCTACTAGCATTAACATCCACTGTTTTGACAAAAGAAAAGTCTACTTCATCATAGTGCTTACGCGCTTCACTACAGCGGCGGCTTGCCTCTTCGGCCGACACATTACCAGCTTTAATCATAAGATCATTTGTTACTAGTTCCTGTACGCGTGAAAAGTTACATGCAACAACTGCATTAGCAAGTTGTTGAGCTGTATTTTTAGCCTGTGCTTCATCACTCGAAAGTAGTGAAGCAAGCGGCGAAGCCATCATCTGCTGTTCAATACGAGCAGTAATCCTTTGCTGTTCCCCTGATGGGCGAGTAAAGATATACGCAGCAAGACCGGCGGCTGTTAACACAGCCAGAGCGACAAGCGTCAGGATAAAGACCTTTAGGTAGTGGACAAACCCCTTGTCACTTATAGGTATTCGTGATTTGGCCTCTTCGTTGGCCTGTTCATCAATTGCATCTTGACCCTCGAGTGGCGGCGGGGGAGGTGGGCCTGCCTTTTCATTTGCCCAAGGATTTTGAGCCTCTTGACGAAAACCGCCGCTATCGAGTTCGGTGGTCGGCACCGAGGCGCTCGCGACACTTGGTGAGCTTGTATAAGCACCATCATCAAACTCAGATTCTTGCGGAACATCTCCTTCATCTTTCGGATCCTCAACTTCAAACGAATGAAGCGGCTGAATACTAAGCGGCTTTTTATAAGTGAGCGTTGACGATGCGCTCTCAGGCTGAGTTGGCTGGGTTGGGTCTTGAGGTTTCATTTATTGTGTTTATGTTTAACTTCTTGCCAACACTATACTATAGGTCCCCGTGAAAATGCGAATTTTTATCGAATGAAATTTTAAGGCATGCCATACTATAAGGTATGCCTCGCAGAAATCCACCACGCCAGAACGTACCATCAGGAAAGAGCCCTCTCTTTGCTCAGAACTGTGATCACAAAAAGCGCTACACTAGCGAAGCAGAAGCTGAGCAGATAAAGGAACATCAAGAGCTGCTAACAATGGGGCTTGAGCTGCGAGTGTATCGCTGCCCGATACCGGGATGTGGCGGCTACCATCTGACTCGGGTAAAGGAGTAATTATTTATCCATTTGTGCTATACTATATAAAGTAAAGTAAGGAGCCTTATAATGAGCGACACAGCAGCTAATACAGTAACCGTCTACAGTACTTCTTGGTGTGGTTTTTGCAAAATGGCAAAGCAATATCTTGATAGCAAAGATGTAGCTTACGATGAAAAGAACATTGAACAAGATGCAGCAGCATATAAAGAACTTATGGATAAACTCGGTGGTAACTTCCGTGGCGTTCCCGTTATAGACGTGAACGGTGAAATCATCCTCGGTTTTGACCGCCCAAAAATCGACGCAGCGCTTGCGTCTTAAGCACCAACCTTCAGGACCGTGCCTCCGACAGCTTGTCTGAAGTAGCCGTCGTGACTGACAAATAGAACCGCGCCGCTGAAATTATGTAGCGCGGTTTCTAGTTGTTCGATACTAGGTAGGTCAAGATGGTTTGTCGGCTCATCAAGAATCAGAAGCTGCGGCGAGGTTGCCAACATAGATATTAACTGTAGCCGTGCTTTTTGTCCGCCACTGAGCTGGCTAACGAGCAACTGCCCGTCCTGGCTTGGGTTAAACAAGTAATCACTTAGCAGCTGCATCACTTTTTGTGTCGTAATGCCAAGGCCTTTTTCGCGGTAGAGTAGCTCAATCGCCTCCAAAAGGGGTGTCTGCAGGTACTTTTTAGAGATCTCTTGCTCATACGTGCCTACGCTCATACTTGGTTCGGCAAAGAGATCGCCCTCGAGTAGGGTTGCTGACTTTTGCTTATCTTTGGCTTGCAATATGGCCCTTATAAGTGTCGTCTTACCGGCGCCGTTACGGCCACGAAGCTCAAGCCGTTCGCCTTCACGCAGCTGAAATGTGAGCCCCTCAAAGAGGGGCGTTTCGCCAT
>PJQJ01000014.1:13438-16123 GCA_002861585.1 Candidatus Saccharimonadota bacterium
GTTACGATCAATCCAAAAAGATGGTTTTTCAATTGCACTTAATTGGTCGAGCTCAGCCCTTGTCTTTGTTTCGAGGGTCTTAAAGCGCTGAATTGTGCCTGGATCACGAGCTCGTTCTTTCAGGCGTCGATACTCAGTCAACTTTGCTTTTAGGTTTACGATCTGTCGCTGCGTCACCTCAAAAGTGTGCATGCCACTAACAGTATTTGTCGCATTTTGCTTTAGATAGGCATCATAATTGCCCGGAAAAATAAAAGCCCGACCATCTTTAATTTCGACAATTTTATCGACTTCATGCAGCACATCTCGGTCATGCGTAATAACAATAATTGCTTCTTGAGCAGCTTTAAACCAGTTTACAAACTGCTCTTTGGCAACAAAATCCATGTGGTTGGTTGGCTCATCAATTAGGGCTAAGTGAGCGTTAGCGTGCATAATTTTCACGACTTCAACTAGGCGTTTTTGGCCACCACTTAAATTTTTAAGCGGTCCACCAAACAGTTCTTTTGGAATTTGAAACTTCTCCAATTCAGTTTCAATAGAGTTTTCGATTGTGTAATATCCAAGATCATCAAAGCGGGTGAGGGCATTAGTGTAGGTTTCGATTTTGCGCATATCATCACCCATGATGTCAGGGTACGTATCAAGAATCTTTTTGAGCTGTGAGTATTCAGGGAGATCCCCGAGGATGTACTCCATCACGCTGGTTTCCTCGAACCCATGGTGCTCCTGGCGAGTGGCGATAACGACGCTCCCACGTCGGTAGGTAATATCACCGCTAAAATCTTTGTCTAGGCCCGCCAGGATACCAAAGAGAGTTGATTTACCGATACCGTTGCGACCAATGAGGCCAATTTTTTCCCTGTCTTGCACGGAAAATTTCAGCTCTTTATAGAGCTGTTTATCACCAAAACTTTTTTCAGTCACATTAATATCTGCAATCATGCGTTCTCTAGTATACCCCGATACCGCCTTGAGGGGTATCATAAGCATTTTATTATTGCTATTTATTGTAAAATATTATATAGTTTAAGCAACTCGCGAGAACAAGCTTGCGGGCGAACAACACATGGAGAGGTAGGGCAGTAATGAGCGATCCGTTCGTCGTGCGAGTCCAGCAGCAGGGCCTCCCGGGTTCCGCCTGCACGTTCTCGTTCGACCTGCCGAGCAACACTGGCCGACGTCGTGTGTGCACAATGATGCAAACGCGACTTCAGCGCTTGATCGACTGGTCATGGCAGTTCAGGCACCTGCCGGGCGTGGTGCTGCAAGAGCTCACGTTCAACAAGCACCACAGCACTTCGGTCACCGTGGGCACAATCGTGCTGAACCTCACCGGCCGTGACTGGACCGACGAGGTCGCGCTCGACAACCGGTCGTACCTGGCGCACGTCATGGATGTGCTCAAGCGGATCTTCCGCACGGCCGGCCTGAACAAGGACGTCGACATCACCTTCGTCCGCATGCGGGCTCTTGCCGAGGACGACGACATGCTGTTGGCCGAGTCGGCGTAGAGCACCTCTACTCCTCAAAGTCCTTAGTCTTTGCACTAAGGCCGGAGGGTAAACACAGTCTTTTCGTGTTTACCCTCCGCACGACACTTCTTTATCTGAGTGGATAAACTGATGAGTCCAAAAGGACGAAAAGTGTCGTAGACTTAGAAGTATGGCATTTGAAGACTTTCAGCAAAAAGAGAGCGTCGTCATCGTCTATACCGGAGACAGTAAGGGCAAAACGAGCGCCAGTATTGGACTAATGTGTCGAGCACTCGGTACAGAATGGCGCGTTGCCTATATTCAATTTATCAAGTATTGGGAAGTGGGCGAGCATACGTTCATTACCGCAATCTTGCCCGTTTTCAAGCAAAAGTTGACCTTCTATAAGGGTGGAAAGGGGTTTTATCAGGCCGGCGATATGAGCGCAAAGAACGTTAGCGACGATGAACATGTAGCCGCTGCCCGCACAACATATAACTTTGCCCTAGACTGTGCTACCTCTGGGTCATATGATCTTGTGATTTGTGATGAACTCAGTAACGCCGTACACGATGGACTCCTTGAGAGGGCAGACCTCGAGCGACTACTAAAGTCGTGCGCTAAAAATACTTCGCTCTGCGTCACAGGGCGCAACTTTCCAAATGAACTTATTCACTTAACTGATATCGTTACCAATATGACAAAAGTAAAGCATCATTTCGACGACAAATTCTTGGCAAATAAAGGAATTGATTACTAGCAATCAAGCCTCTTTTGATGACACATACACAACTCTTTACATTCCATTAGCACTCTTGACCCGAGAGTGCTAAATTTTTAAAATAGGAATAGGTAGTTATTACCAAGAAGGAGAACAATTATGTATCCTCAACCTGAACAAGAGACTCAATCAATCCTAGAACAGTTCGGTCAAGACTTTACTGCGCTTGCTCACGAAGGCAAGTTAGATCCTGTTATTGGCCGCGATGAAGAGATTCGTCGTGTCATGCAGGTATTGTCGCGACGTACGAAAAATAATCCCGTCCTTATAGGAGAACCGGGTGTTGGTAAAACAGCAATTGTCGAAGGTTTAGCACAACGAATCATCCACGGTGATGTTCCAACAACTCTGCAAAAAAAGCGTCTGATTGCAATCGAAATAAGCTCTTTGATTGCAGGTGCCGCGTACCGCGGGCAGTTCGAAGAGCGC
>PJQJ01000014.1:16187-19791 GCA_002861585.1 Candidatus Saccharimonadota bacterium
TGCACACTATCGTTGGCGCTGGCAAGAGCGAAGGGGCGGTTGATGCTGGCAACATGCTAAAACCACTCCTAGCCCGTGGCAAACTCCGAATGATCGGGGCAACTACACTAAACGAATACCGTCTTCATATCGAAAAAGATGCAGCACTCGAACGACGATTCCAGCCAGTTATGGTCAATGAACCGAGCGTTGAAGACACGCTAACAATCCTGCGTGGTCTGCAGGAAAAATATGAGGTACACCACGGCGTAAAGATCACTGATGATGCGCTCGTTGCAGCTGCTCGTTTAAGTGATCGCTATATTTCGGATCGTTTCCTACCTGATAAGGCGGTTGATTTAATCGATGAGGCAACAAGCTCCCTAAAGATCGAAATAGATAGCATGCCAACCGAACTCGATAGACTCAAACGACGGATTACCCAATTAAAAATTGAACAAGCAGCCCTTAAAAAAGATAAATCAGAAACAGCCAAGGATCGCAAAGCAGAGATTGAAACCGAGATCTCTCATTTTGAGGATGAATTTAAAAAGGCCGAGGGCGAATGGAAGCGTGAAAAAGAGCTAATTAATAGACTGAACGCTGCTAGTGAAACACTCGATAAACTTCGTCGCGAACTCGAAGCAGCCGAGCGCGATGGCAACCTTGCTAAAGCCGGTGAGATTAAATACGGACGTATCCCTGAAGCAGAACAAGCTATTACTGCATCTCGAGATGATCTAAACAAGATTCCAACTCAGGAGCGATTACTGCGCGAAGAGGTGACAGATGAAGATATTGCGCAGGTAGTCGGCCGCTGGACTGGCATCCCGGTATCGCGCCTACTGCAAAGCGAAAGTGAAAAACTAGCATCTCTCGAAGACGAGCTGCATCAGAGAGTTGTCGGGCAGGAAACGGCCGTATCCGCCGTTGCCAATGCTATCCGACGATCTCGAGCAGGACTGAGCGAATCAGAACGTCCTATTGGAAGCTTCCTGTTTCTTGGCCCGACTGGTGTTGGTAAAACCGAATTGGCAAAAACGTTAGCAGCCACATTATTTGGTGACGAACATGCGGTTATTCGAATTGATATGAGTGAATACATGGAGTCGCATGCTGTATCTCGCCTTATCGGTTCGCCTCCTGGCTATATTGGCTACGACCAAGGAGGCCAACTAACAGAAGTCGTTCGACGTAAACCATACAGCATCGTCCTATTTGATGAGATTGAAAAGGCACATCCTGATGTCTTTAACGTTCTACTGCAGGTGCTTGATGATGGCCGGCTCACCGATGGACAGGGAAGAACTGTAAACTTCCAAAACACCATTATTATCATGACCAGCAACGTGGGTTCACAAGCGATTTTGGATGCAAAGTCTTGTGATGATGAGCGTATCCAGACGCAGATAGAAGCCGCACTGCGTATGACCTTTCGACCGGAGTTCTTAAACCGTATTGATGACATTGTTATCTTTAACCGAATCAGCAGGGAATCGATGCATTCAATCGTGAGTGCACAGCTCTCGATAGTTTCAGCTCAGATTAGAGAAAGCCGCAATATTACTTTAGATATCGACGACTCTGTCTACAAACTTTTAGCCGAAGAGGGGTACGATCCAGCTTTTGGAGCTCGTCCGCTAAAGCGCCTTATCCAGACTACATTACTTAATCCATTGGCATTGGAAATCGTAAAGGGCAAAATTGCCGACAGACAAGATGTACACGTAAAGATCAAAGACGGTGAGGTAACTTTTGATTAATCACTTCGGATCAAAACCAGGTTTTACCCAAAATATTGCGGCAACCGGTTCTCGCGAATCGAGAGTTATGTCAAACTGGAGTAATGCCACGACTTTACTCTATCTCCATACAGCAACAGACACTCTTTCTTATGCTTGGCCTCCCAGGATCAGGAAAATCTGTCACAGGTAAAGCAATTTCTAATCTAACCGGCGCAACGTATATTCGTAGCGATCAGATAATGAAGCGGTTATTCCCGGAGCCAAAGTTTATTCCCGAAGAATTTGGCAAAGTTATTCGCGTCCTGCTTGCTCGCATATATAACGCTCTAGAGGAGGGAAAGAGTGTCGTTGTCGACGCTAATAATAATCAAAGAAGTAACCGTAAAAGAAACCGTAAAATTGCTCAAAGTCGTAACGCTCAGTTAGTGGTCGTTTACGTGCAAACACCAGAGCTTATTGCCAAACAGCGTGCTCAAGCTCAGCGTGATGAACAGAGTTACATATTTACAGATGAAGTATTTGAGCGCTTTCGATCCCGTCTGCAGGTGCCATCGGAAGACGAGGATTACATAATTATTGATGGTACGAAACCAGTTGAAGAGCAATTAAGAAAGCTCTTTACCCCAGTAAAACTCTAATCTGCCACTAAACATATGGTTACCATGTAATTCTCAGAAGTACTAAAAGTTGTTATACTTTAGGCACATTAGGACGTTGGGAGCACACAAGGCATGACATACATTCCAGGCGGTGGTGGCGGTACAGGAAGCATATCGACAAGCAGTGATGTCGCACTGAATAATACAGCAACCGGTAATGTGCTCGCTTATGACGCCTCTATCGCAAAGTGGCGGAATATCGTTCCTGAATCAACCTCGGGCGGTTTTATCACGGTTGGCCTTCCTGGGTCAGGAGCTCACTACACTGTTGATAACGCTGCGGGTGCAGACATTGCGATCAACCGAGCCCTTACAGATGTTGGCATCGCTGGTAGCGTCTTTCTGCTGCCGGGTACTTTTAGCGTTAAGGCTCCTATTGTGCTGCAGGACATGCAGGCATTGATTGGTTGTGCACCGCACTCGTCGATGCTCGATGTTGTCACTGGATGGTCAGGCGATGCAGTCATCAAGACGCCCGCTGGTTATACAGGCGTGAGGAATGTGATTCGTGATCTTGGAATTAACGGCCATAAACGAGTCGCACAGGGGATTAGCCTTATCATTGACGACGCACCTTCATCTTTTGGACCCGATCCGCAGCCATGGATCAATCGTGTTTTCGTTCATGGGGTAACAGGTGACGGTTTCTTCCTTGGCGGAACATACGCCGGCGCACAACGTGAGGCTAAGGTATCTGACTGCCGAGCGCAAAACGTCGGCGGATGGGGTTTTAATATCCAGTCATCCGATGTCTTTATCAGTAACTGTTCTGTACAGGGTGGCGACCAGGGTGGGTACTTTATTGGCGGCGGCAACAGTAAGGTACTTGGCTGCAAAGCCTACTCGTGCGGCTTGAGTGGAACCAGTCCAGCGCCTGGATTTAAGATATCCGCTCGTGGTGTCATAACAGGGTGTGAAGCGCAAGACAATATTGGTAACGGATTCGAAATCGTTGGTCCAGATGCAAATCTTTCTGGATGCGTTGCTGATTCGAATGGCGATGGGGTCAACGGCAATATTAGTGCAGGTTTTTTTATAAGCGCTAATTATTGTCATATCGAAGGCTCGTCGTACCAGCGAGTGAATGGGGGAGCAATCTGGAAAGTAGCCGGCGCAGGTCAAATGCATGCTCTTCGTCTCGCTAGTGGTGCTCAAAATATCTATGCCGTGCTTTCAACTGGCTCACATCCATCACCATGGGCATCGAACTTATCCGGTGCG
>PJQJ01000014.1:19958-20532 GCA_002861585.1 Candidatus Saccharimonadota bacterium
CCGTACCAGGAATGTATCGCGTTATCGACTATGCAGACGGCGATACTATCACCGTATCGATGAATGGAACGGAGGAACGTATCCGTTTTATTGGTGTCGACACACCCGAAACGAAAAAGCCGAATAAACCAGCGCAATGTTTTGCGGACGAGGCCGCAGCCTTTACAAGGCAAGCGGTCGACGGCAAATCTGTTCGGCTGGAGGCGGATTCAGTGGGTGACAACCGCGACCGATATGACCGGCTTCTTCGATATGTCTACTCAGAGGATGGAACACTTCTTAATAAATCATTAATTGAACAGGGCTACGCATTCGCATATACCCAATTTTCATTTAGCAAAAAGGCCGAATTTGTCCAGGCTCAGCGCAGTGCAAGCAGTGCTAAGACTGGCCTTTGGGGTGCTTGCACTGTCACTAATAACAATGGTCGCTTTCGTACGAATCCTCTAGAGTAAGCATAAGTGTTCTTCTCAAAGATGCATTTATCGGCTACACTAAAAGCATCAAATGCCGGTAAAAGTAAAAAGAAATTATACAAAAAAACTGCAAAAAGAGACCCGCCGTGAATGGCGGC
>PJQJ01000014.1:20947-21158 GCA_002861585.1 Candidatus Saccharimonadota bacterium
ACCGATCTGGTTGAGCCTGGCGAATCAACATGGATTGCCACTAAACGAGCCAGTGCCGGATTCGTTTGGCTACTCCATTTACCGCTTTGTCTATAACGATAAAATTATTCCTGGGTATATCTGGTACCCGACGCCTCAGTGGTACCACCACGTTCGCACAGCAATCATTAAAAAGCTGCACCCAGATGCCGGTTTCTTTATTCATGAGTTG
>PJQJ01000014.1:21413-21995 GCA_002861585.1 Candidatus Saccharimonadota bacterium
CAGCGGTGGCGAGCACCTGCGGCTCTTCGAATGGCACCAGATGGCCAGCCTTTTCCAGCTCGACCACGATAGGCTTTATCTCCATGTGTGTAATAAATTCTTTGGCTCGTTTATTGTCAGCTACATTATCTTTAGCTGCTAGTACTACTATGGTCTTTACCCGTATGCCTTTTGCATATTCAACTAGGTCGATCTGTTTAAACTGATGAAACAGACTTAAGACTAAGTCAGGGTTGAGATATTCTAGCTCTGTTCGGCGGTGCTGCAGAAGCATCTGTCTCATCTCTGGATGCTTGGCCTTACGCAGGTAGTGGGTTGTAAAGTCATATTGAGGGCGCCATGTGTAGAGCTTTTGTGCTACGAATTCAGAGATTGACGCTAATGAATTAAACCACTTACCATAAATACTCACTGGCCATGCAATCTTAATTACTGGTGTAATGAGCACTAATTCATCAATGCGAGCTTGGCATTTTGTAGCATAAAGGATGGCTATGTATGCACCAAAGGAGTATCCGACAACCGTCACCTTTTTTGCATCTCTGGCGACAGCATCAATAAACTCTGCTAGCCACGCAGCAT
>PJQJ01000014.1:22228-26434 GCA_002861585.1 Candidatus Saccharimonadota bacterium
ATGTAGGGGTGGACTAGCTAGCTATATTCTTTTATTCTAACACGCTTAGCATGAATACAGCGTTCGTAGAATTCGACGAGCGTCTCTGCCTGGCGCGAGATCGAATACGAATCACTCAGTTCTAGTGATTGCTGTGACATATGCTCACGAAGTTGTCTATCCTGCAGTAAGTGAGCCAGCTTCAAGGCATACTCCTGCTCGCTATGCGCTACCACTGCATTAATACCTTCGTGCGCAATGTACTCATACGCCTGATCGCTTATTACCGCAAGAGGCATGCCGCTGGCTGCCGCTTCAAGCAGCACCAGTCCTTGTGTTTCAGTCTTGGATGTTAAACAGAAGATATCGCCAGACGCGTACGCATCAAATCGATCCTGCCCCTGTAGATAACCCGTGAACGTTATAGACGAATCAATACCGAGTTCTGAGGCCAATTGAGCCAACCGTCCTCGCCATGGACCGTCACCAACAAGGACTAATTGGGTATCCGGACTGGACTGACGAACAAGAGCAAACGAACGCATCAAAAATTCAATGTTTTTCTCTTTTGTTAATCGGCCAACGTACAGCAGGACTGGGCCAGGACCAATATTGAATTTCCCCTTGAATCGATCAGAGTCACCAGTTTTAAAAGCTGAAAGATTAATACCAGTAGACATTACCTCAACTTGCTGAGTTGCGCCGTCACTAAGCAGGTTTTGCTTAATCTTTTCAGATGGTGCAATTGTCATATCAATGCGATTAGAAAATCGCGCTGCCAACTTATCAGTGAGTTCTGGAGTGAGAATTCGATTGACGCCGGGCACGTAGTGCAGATAATCTGCGTAATTAGTATGAGCCGTGTAGATGATCGGCACGTTATATCGCTTCGCATAGTAGAGCCCTAGTAAACCAACGGCAAATGGGCTGTGAATATGCACCACATCATAGGCGTTTTTGCGCATATGGGAAAATAATGTCTTTGAAAAGATGGTGGCAAGACGATACTCACGGTAGAGTAAAAAGGGAAATGATTGAATTCTTAGGACGTCTTGTTCGTCCTCCGGTGTTTCGTCACCGTACCGTGGACAGACGATCTGTACTTCATGACCTTGTGCGCGCAGCTCACTTGCAAACAGATCAATACTCTCAACGACTCCGTTGACAGTTGGTCGATAGACATCAGTAAAAAATATTATACGCATAAGGACTTCATCTGATTATACTACGAGCTAAGCCCTATCTTGGAGGAGCTCCTCATAGATCTGAAGCAATTCTTTGATGACCGATTTATTATCGAATCGATGAGCAATCCTTCTGGCACCAGAAACCGCAGCAACGTAGTATTCTGGGTCATCCTTTAGTTGTTTCAATTGAGCCTCAAATGTCCTGTCTGTGCCACGCAGGATATCATTACCGAAAGATTGATCATATTCAGGTATATCCCGAAGTAACAACGGAAGTCCTGCTCCGGCGGCCTCCAGGACTGCCATAGGATGATTTTCTTGCATGCTTGGCAGCCACAGGACATCCGCAGCAGCCATAAAACCTCGAACCTCAGAGTAGGGAATAACTCCCGTTACAATGACATTTTTAGGCGGATGTTCAATAAGTCTTTGAAGCCGTGAAAAATCATCGCTTAATCGGCCGAAGGGACTTCCTCCAATCCATAAAAAGGTCATATTTGGCAACTGTTCGGCTACCTCGCAAAACAGATCAAATCGTTTTCGTGCCTGAATTTGACCGTTGCCAACAACGACAAAAGCAGAACGATCAATACCAAGTCGCTCTTTGGCTGCATTTTTCTCCTCTGATCGAACAGCGAAGTCTTTCATTTCAATGCCGTTAAAGAGCACTCTAATCGGCTTCTTTATACCCATGCTCACTAGTGATTCAGCGGCTTTTGGCGATACAGCCAAAATAATATCAGCGCGTGAGTAGATGAATTTCATATACGCACGCATTAGCGGCAACCAGTAGCGAGCGCCGACAATAGACCCGATCAGTGACTCAGGAATAACATGTACGGTAATAACCTTTTTACCCCCAGTGAAGAGTAATCGCCATAGTGCCGCAAATCCATACGTATGCAGGTGAGTAATATCAAAATTAGTCCGGCGCGAATCAACCGACAACTGAATATCAGAATATCGCCGAAGACCATCTACTTGAGATCTAAATGCAGTAAAGACACCGTGGCCTTCTTTAACAAAAATACTTTTTGAAACGAGATTAACTTTCATAGTTCTATAGCTATTGTACTTGATTACGTTCTTAAGCCTCTTAAAATAAAACGGCCGCTCGTTCCCACATCCTTGCTGGTTGCAAGGCAGGTACTAGAGCGGCTTCAGACCTACTTCCAGGCAAATCCTCGCAGAGCTCGGTCGCGACGCGACCAGATGCTGTAGAGGATGAGAGCAGCGCCGGTGCTCTGCAGAACCATCTGCTGCGAGTGCGACAGACTGCTGAGCTGGACGTAACGCCTCATCGTCAGGGCCAGTGTTGCGACCGAGAAGAGGGGGTGTACGTAGCTCTGGTGGCGCTTCAGCCGCTTGAGCAGCGGGTGGGCGTTCTGGTAGTTGTGAACCAGCTGCAGGCTACCGTTCACGCCGGCCACGAGTGGCACTACTGAGAGTGGCCACTGCTTGGTGACGATCAGACCCAGCAGCGCACCCGCACCCAGTGCCGCGTCCGACATGGGGTCCAGGTCTTGGCCGAACTGGGACTCGGCTGACAGCTTGCGAGCAAGCCAGCCATCAACCAGATCGGATGCGGCGCCGACAAGCAGCACAGTCGTAGCCGCGTCCCAACGGTTCTGTCGAGCCAGCAACGGAAGCGCAAGGCCTGCCGGCAGCCGTCCGATCGACAGCGCGTTCGGGATGTGCTTGACCAGTTCCACGATTTCTCCAGGTGTTTGAACGTTCACTGAGTAGGCTATAGAGTAATATACTACTTTTTTAGTATTTTGTCAATGTTTCTCATCTGTTACAATAGATGAATATGGCTAAAAAAGGGCAGCAAAAGACACCCAGTATTGTGAATCGTCGAGCTCGGTTTGATTACGAGCTGAAGGACGATATTGTTGCTGGTGTTGTCCTGACCGGACCTGAGGTTCGGGCGATTCGTGATGGGCGAGCGCACCTAAAAGGTGCATTTGTCACTATCAAAGGGGATGAGCTCTGGCTGCATAACGCGAGCCTCAGCGTTCGATTGACCGGACAGGGGGAGAATGAAACAGCCGTCGATACGCGAGCTCGTAAACTACTGGCACATAGGCGTGAAATCGAGCAGCTAGAACAGGCAAAACAGGCAGGACTGACTATCGTTCCACTAAAGATGCTGACAGATGGTCGTTTCATCAAGGTAGTTATTGCCGCCGCAAAGGGTAAAAAGAATTACGATAAACGCGAAACGATTAAACGTCGTGAACAAGAGCGTGAATCGCGTCGCCAAATAAAACATTCTTAAAGAAGAGAGAAGGCCCGTCGCGGATCAAGGCGACGGGCCAGGCTGTTCTCTGAATGCCCGAAGACCCGAAGGCCTTCAGGCAGCGGCGACGGAGGTCGGCTGCACGACGTAGCGAGCAGTGATGATCTTGCCGTCCTTCATCTCCAGCGTCAGCTGTTTCGCCCCCTTCGGGGAGCTGATGAAGATGAGGTCGGGGTTACGTTCGCGCTTCTTCTTGCCGCTGTTGTACTCGCTGGCGATACTTCTGGCTCGAGGGAAGAAGAAGACCGTTGAGTCGGAGCCGAAGGTCACCTTGAAGGGCTCACCGCTAGGGCGGACCTCACCCTCGAAGACCAGGGTTCCTTCGATAGCCACCTGGGTACCTGCGGCGTTGAACCGCTCCAGGTAGGCGTCGCGTCGCATTTCCCAAGCAGCAGCTGTCACCGCGTTGATCTGAACTTTCACGAAATCCTCCACGGTCGTTGTTGAACAGCAACCTTTTTATACCCTGTTTGAAGCTAGTTTGCAAGTGTTATACTGGTCGTATGATATATGGAGCTCATGTTGCCACTGACGGTGATTTTTACGGAATACCAAAACGTGCCCGCGAAATGGGCGCTGATATTGTACAAATCTTTGCCTGTAACCCTCGTGCCTTTCAAGTTAAAGTGTTCGAACAGGAAGAAGGGGAGAGGTTTAAAGCCGCCTGCGAGGACTACAATGTAACTCCGTACATTCACATGAGCTACATAACCAGCTATGGAACCACCGACGAAAGTC
>PJQJ01000014.1:26444-28065 GCA_002861585.1 Candidatus Saccharimonadota bacterium
TTCTATCGGTTCTTTTGCCAGCATGCTGAAGGTAGCCGAAACACTGCATTGCCCTGGCGTTGTGACGCACCTAGGTTCGCATAAAGGGGCAGGTTTTGAAGCTCGCGTTCAGAGTCTTGCCGACGGTCTCGTTGAGGCAATCGAAAAGAAGGGTGCACAGACACAGGTGCTGCTTGAAAATTCAGCCGGCCAAGGTGGAACGATGGGCAATAGTATCGAAGAGCTTGCGCAGATATTTGAATCTACAGGGCGTCATCCTCAGATTAAATTCTGCCTTGATACTGCTCATCTTTTCGGTGCCGGCATTGATTTTCGCACGCCGGAGCAACTCGATACACTGCTGGAGAAATTCGACCAACTGATTGGGCTGCAACACCTTGCGCTCCTGCACGTGAATGACAGTAAAGTTGATTTAGGCGAGCGAAAAGACCGCCACGAAAATATTGGTGATGGCTTTATTGGCCTTGAAGGCTTTAGGACACTCGTTAATAATCCACTCTTAAAAACCGTACCAAGTGTACTGGAGGTTCCTGGACTTGATGGCAAAGGCCCAGACGCTGAAAACATTCGTCGATTAAGATCACTCGAGACAACAAAGTAGTAGTTATTCTAAATTTATATGCCGCTAACATTTGAACAAGCAGTAGAGATACAGCCGACATACCGACCAAAAGATCCTGAAGTGCTGCGCGCTTTGGCAGATATTTCCATGGCTGCTTTTTGTGGGCCGACTGCCGTTGGCAAAAATTATCTCATGAGATTAGCAGGCTATCCTATCGTGGGCACCGTTACCACTCGTGCACCACGTCCATCAGATGAGAATTATCGATATGTCAGTACTTCTCAACTACTTGGAGAGATCGAAGGGGGACGAGTTGTTCAATTCGGGACTAATCCCGATGCACAAACCATCTATGCATCTGATTTACAGGCGTATATTCCTAATTCCGTAAATGCCATGGACGTCTTTACAGATTCAGTTGATGATTTGTCAGAGCTAGGTTATAAGGCAGTTAAGCCAATAGGAGTTGTTGCGACCGTCAATGATTGGGAACGGAGATTGGATGAGCGATTTACTGATCTAAGCCCGCATCAAATTAGGAGCCGATTAATTGAGGCCGAGAGAGCACTGCGCATAATCAGCCAGTGGGGAGGTCGGCCAGACAAATTATTAGTACTTAGCAGGTCTGAACTTGACGATAAAAATAAAGGGCTGATTCTTGATTTTGTTCAAGAAGGAGCACATGATAACCCCCAAGATGATGCTCTGCAGACGATTGATGATATGCTCGTTACCATTCCTCGATTCACTAAAAAATATCTTAAGAAGGACGTTATCTCATGACACATAAAGTTTGTACACTCGTATTTCTGCGTAAGAACGATCAAATCTTGCTAGCAATGAAAAAGCGGGGATTTGGATCAGATCGATACAATGGTATCGGTGGAAAAATTGAACCTAATGAAACTGTTGAGGACGCTCTGATTCGTGAAACGCAGGAAGAGATTGGCGTAACACCGCTTCAGTTTCATAAGGTTGCGGAACACGCTTTTATTTGTGACGCCAAAACAAAACCATGGCGAATGTTCGTGCATGCGTTTTTGTGTGAAGAGTGGGAGG
>PJQJ01000014.1:28106-33374 GCA_002861585.1 Candidatus Saccharimonadota bacterium
TCAATCGATGAAATCCCCTATGATCAGATGTGGCAGGATGATCGCTACTGGTTGCCGCTCGTATTAGACGGAAAACTAATTCAGGGTGAGTTCACTTTTGATGAACATGACAATATGCTGACCCATACTATTGTCGAAGTTGAAGATTTTCTTACCCCAACTGCGTAAACCACATGGATATGTACAGCTACTGGCAAAAGCAAACACCAGATGGACCACTCTTTCCTGATATTGAATGGAATAAGCCCGAACAAAAACGCTACGCTGGCAAATTAACTATTATTGGGGGCAATAAACTAGGTTTTGCGGCACCAGCTCAGTCTTATAGTGATGCCCTAAAAGCGGGTATCGGCGATATGCGAGTAGTGTTACCCGACGCACTCCGACGGGCAATACCAGCGACGATGGTCGACAGCGTCTTTGTGCCAACCAATGCCTCGGGCGGAATCAGCAAAGATGCCGAAGAAGAGATACTTGGCTTATGTGCTTGGTCGGACGGTGTGCTGCTGATTGGAGACACCGGTAGAAATTCTGAAACAGCCATCGTCATGGAATCACTCCTGCAGCGCTACAGTGGCCCATTAACTGTTACCCGCGATGGTATTGATCTGCTAAAGAACAGCGCTGAGGTTCTCCTACAGCGCGAACAAACCGTGCTGGTTGTCTCTTTTGCTCAGCTGCAAAAGTTATTCCAGGCAGTCTACTATCCAAAAACATTGCTATTTAGCATGCAGCTGACATCTTTTGTTGAAGCACTGCATAAGTTTACGATTACTTTCCCGGTGGCACTGGTCGTTCTTCACCAAGAACAGCTTATCGTCGCTCACGACGGAAATATAACTTCAACACCGTTCACTGAACCAATGAGAATCTGGCGAGGATCGGTCGCCTCGCGGGCAGCAGTTTATTGGATATGGAATCAGCAAAAACCTCTTGAAGCAGTAACAGCAAGTTTCCTCTAAGAACTATTGCTTAATTTAATCTTTTGTTTTAAAGTAGGTATCTGATATGCCTGAATCAGAAGTAGCCATCCACGCCATTCCTATGCCTCGTCGGCCAAGAACGATCGAGAGCGAGATTGATGCTGCGTATGAAGACGGCGACTTTGATCAAGCTGACTCATTACTGCGAAGGGCAATTCAAGAGCAATACACCGACGGTGAACGCATTGATATGTTCTATCGATTCGGGCTTAAGCATATTTCAAGCGTTTACCACAAGCTAATCGCCGAAGTGAAGACAGAAGGCATCCTCAGCGAAGAAAGAACTGAAGAAGCGTCAGATATCTATGCCTGGGCAACGGTACTACTTGAAACAAGCCTTGATGAGCTCAATGCCCTGCAATCATCAGAACAAACAGCGGAAGCAGTAGCCCTTAGTAAACGGTTGAGCGGCGTCATCGACGAGATCATTATCTTCACACTACTTGCCCGAGAGTTCTGCATAACAGGCCGATTCGTACCGATTCCAGCCACCCTAGAGCAAGATAAATTCGCCAGCAAAAAAGATGGCAACAAGTCTATAGATTTTCAGATTTTTGATCTTATGGACCGAGACGAAGGGGAACCGAAAATCATTCCCCTGCAGGTCAAACATCATGTTAGAAAATCAGAGCTTGAAGAGTACGAACCTTCTATTGTACTTGTTGGAATTGTAAACCTCTTTAATAATCAGCAGATATACGGCAGCGATTCAGTTGCTCGCGCGTTAATACGCGAAGTTAAAGCCCTACCTCCGCTGGACCGTGACGAAAAGCATATGAATGAAGCAGTATACAATCTACTGCGCACACTCGATCACTGGACAACATATAAACGAAGAGAAGCACTTAAAAAAGCAACCGCAAAAGAAACGACACCAATTGCTTCGTAAAGTAAAAGATCTAGCCCAGTAGACTAGATCTTTTACTCTGGTACCGCGGACCGGACTTGAACCGGTACGTCCCGAAGGACACAAGATTTTGAGTCTGGCGTGTCTACCAATTCCACCACCGCGGCATGCATTTGATGAGTAGGCTATTCAATTGTACAATAAGAGTAAGAAAGAATCTATTTTATGAATCCTAAAAACACCACAGCTCAAGACGACAATACTTCTAGTGAACCTAGGAGAGTTCAGGTTCCTCATCGTTCTGATACTACGATGACAGTAAACGCACGAGATCGTGATGCGGCGGCTCAGTTAGTACGGACGCAGCTGGATCATATTTACGATACAACCCCTCCAAATCAGCCGAAGCAACAAGAGCAGGCACAAACAGGAGGGACTGATAATAATCCCTATAATCGAACGCATACTGCTGATTCTATGCAACAAGCATCGCAGAGTGATGCTTGGAAACAGTACCATTCCTCATGGCAAAAGTACTATCAGGAATACTACCAGCGCTACTACTTGCAGCAATTGCAGGCACAAAAGGAAGAGTTGAGCAGGGGAGCAGCAGAGAGAGCAAAAGTACCAGCTCAGGATACAACACCATCGAATAAACCGGAGCCTTCATCAAAAGAAGAGAGCAAGCATACTGCACGTCGTTCTTCTAGCGAAAATCCAGCAACCCGTCTATTGCAGCACGAAATTGTACAAAAGATTAAGCAACAGGCTGAGGGCGTTCGTCATAGCGCTCATTTTATGCCAATTATTAGTGCCATTGTCGTTGGTCTAATGTTCATGTTTGTTCAATACAATCGTATGTTTGTCGCGAGCGTCAAAGCCTATGTTAGCCCGGGTAGCACTGCTTCACAAAATATTATTCTTGATCCGACAACCAATACCAAAGTAACGCAGGATCCAAGAATTATTATTCCTAAAATCAACGTCGATGCACCGGTTGTTAATGGCTTATCGTCTATTGCTGAAGCAGACGTTCAGCGTGCTCTGCAGGACGGAGTTGTACACTATCCAATCCCCGGCGCCAACAGTCTGCCAGGTCAAAAGGGGAATAGCGTTTTCCTAGGCCATTCAAGTAATGATGTGTTTGATAACGGCAATTACAAATTTGTCTTCCTGCTACTAGAGCGTCTTGAAGTAGGCGATACTTTTTATGTTCATTATCAAGGCACTCGCTACACCTACTCAATTACGAAAAAAGAGGTAATTCTTCCTAATGAAGTAGGCAAGCTAGTCCTGCCGGCCGATAAGCCAATGGCGACACTGGTAACATGTGTACCAATTGGAACAGCGCTAAAACGACTTGTTGTCTATGCGGAGCAGATAAGCCCAAGCCCAACGAGTGCGACAGGAGCTCCAGAGGAAAAAGCTAATGAAGATGCAGGCAAGCTCCCTGGTTACTCACCAACATTTCTCGATAGATTATTTGGCGGCAACTAGCTTACCAGCTACTCATCAAGCACAAGTCGGGATTGCTGCAACGTTGCCCTTTGTGAGGCGTTATTTCGGCCGACACTAAAGAGTAGTTCAGCATTATCGCTCAACGTTACAGTCTGACCTTGGGCGACAGTTGTAATTTGGCGTTCATTTGCACCATCGAATTCAATAATACGGAGCTGGCCATCAAGATCGGTCCATAGGTAGTAATCATCAAGCCATTTAAAAGGCTCTGTCACCCTTTGGGACGTCGTAAAGGTGTGTCCTGTTTTCTTGTTCAGCTCTAGGTCAAATGTCGTGAACGTCGCCTGGTGCTGTGCAACAATCATACGCCCGTTATTAGAAAAGTATAACCATTCAGCTGGCTGCTCAGTCGTAATCACCTCATGCACGCTCTCGGCCGTATTAGGGGCGTTTGCTGGATCACGTATCAACTCAACACGATTACCTTGCGAAACGGCAATATAATCCTGATTGAAGTAGTTATTAACGGCTATAAGCAGTGGACCAGTTGAAGGGTACGTCTTTACGGCGGTTACGTCGTTATCCTTAATAAGGCTCACTTCCTGTACGTTGTCCTTGGTGGATACCACGCCAACCGTATCACCGCGATAGACAACAAAGTTGGTCACATTCGTCGCGAGCGAGCTGCTCTCGTTCACCGTTACCGAAGCCCTCTTTAGCTCATTACCAATGAGTGCATAAACAATGTCACCATTATCACCAGCAAACTGTACTTTAGATACCGCACCTAATTTAGCGGTGACATTAATCGCCTCTGAAGGATTTTCACGGTCAAAACGAATGAATTCTTGTACGTTATTCACCGTGTGCTTAATCAGCAAGAATCGTCCGCCAAGGTTCCATTCAACAAGCTCAAAGGTGCCAGTTGCACCATCCTGCTTGGTATAAGCCGTATCGGGAATTGCGACCGTTTTGAAGGTTGGATTCTCTTCATCTCGAATATCGGCAAAGACTAAACCGGGCTGTGCAGTGTTGGGCTGCAGAACAATCCATCGTCGATTCGGTGAAGCAAGCGAGTCAGCAATGGCATCAAATTCACGTACAGTCGTTGTCGTGATGTTATTTGGAATAAAACGAACATAGTTAAGCCACAGCAACTGACCTTCATCTATAGATATACGCTTATTCCAATCACGGTAGCCGTCTCGTCGCATAACAATGTCATGCTCGCCCGCAGCGACATTTAACTTCGAGGGCGTACGGATAGTCTGCTGCTTGCCATCAATAATGACATTTGCGTCATCAGGGAAGCTTCTGAACTGAATTAATCCACTTTGATAAAAGGATCCGCTGTTATTATCGAAGCGATATCCTAACGCCAAAAAGAGTACTATTGCAGAGATAACAATAGTAGTAACCGTCATAACACCATATGTAAAGAATAAAATGGCACGACGGGTCCGTTTGGAGTGGAAATTTATACCTAACATCACTTCTATTTATTGTATCATTTAAAAAACAACGCACGAACTGCAAAAAACGCTTGCGCTTTTACCGCATTGTTCTATACGATAGAGTCATACCAATCCAAAGCTTAAGAAGCATTGCAACCAGCAAAAGTTAGAAAAGGGTATGAGGGGTAAAAACACAATAATCATCAATGGTCGGGCTTATGATGCCGTTACCGGACAGCCAGCACGTATCGATTCGCTAACACCAGCGTCTCAGGCTGCATCCGCAACGTCAAAACCTGTCTTATCGCAGGCGAAAGGTATCATTAGCGATTTCGGGCTAACTGCTCGACGCTCAACAGCGCCAAAACGAGTCGTGACCGGACGAAGCAGCGCTCCTGCTAGTCAGCCTCGTACACTTAATACTGCCCATGCAGTGCATGCAAAGCCGCAGCGATCTAAGACTCTCCGCCGGCAAGCAATTAAACGTCCGGATGCTTTTGTAGCGCCAAAGCAAGTGCAGGAAGCT
>PJQJ01000014.1:33384-35045 GCA_002861585.1 Candidatus Saccharimonadota bacterium
CGCCTGCTGCACAAAAGAGCCCTCTTATTCGCAAGTTTGCCGATAGGAAAGTCAGTCCTCTTACAAAACCAGCCTTCATAAATGGTGTTACTCCTAAGGGCTCTCATGCTAGTTCACCTGCAGTAGCACGAGCAAAAATTACACCTGTTAAGCCAGTGCAGCATGAGGTACAGGCTACCAAGCCTTCGACTGTCCTGCAGAATAATACCGCCACCATCGCAAAAACTCCTTCGCAGCACGTCAAAGAGCAACTCATCAAAGAGCGCTTATCAGAAGTAAGCGTGGCACCAAAGCCAAAGCAGCGCTCTATCAACAGTCTCCTGAGGGGACAAGCCCGCGGACGAAGTATCGTAACAATGGGACTTGCGCTTGTGATGTTAGGTGGCTACTTAACATACATCAACATGCCGAACCTTTCGGTTCGTGTTGCCTCGGCTCGTGCCGGTATTAACGCTGGTTTTCCTGAATACAACCCAAGTGGCTACCGCTTTGCAGGGCCTGTTGCGTATACGCCAGGTGAAGTCATTATTCGCTTTAAATCTAACACCAACAGCCAAGGCTACACCGTAAAACAACGTGCTAGCAATTGGGACTCACAAGCTGTTTTAGATAATTTCGTTACTCGTGAATCAAGCAGCTACCTTACCTACAGTGAACAAGGCCTTACCGTCTATACGTATGGTAATAAAGCAGCATGGGTGAATGGTGGCGTCCTCTACACCATTGATGGTAACGCCCCTCTTAGCAGCGAACAGATTCTTCGTATCGCCGCTAGTATGTAGTCTGTGCAGCTTTCGTAATGACAAAACCGGCGCCGACGACAATCAATCCCAACAAGAAGAGCATTGCAGCAACCGTCCCGCTCAGCAGCGAAAAGAGCAGCGCTAGCAGCATCATTCCGCCACCAACGACGAGACATAGTCTGCTAACGATAGCCGGCTGAGTTTTGGCAGTCTTTTCGGAAGGATCCTGAGAATCATCAGACGAAAACGGCTGAGCGGGTAATTTAGCAAGTTCACTCATGGTATAACCGCCGAATGTCAATTTACCCTCATCATGTAACTTATTAACATCCTTGGGGGGAGTTTTTGGCTGCTTGTCCTGATTGGATTGATCGTCACCTTGAAGAGATTGAAGGGATTCAATTTGGAAGCGTGGTACCTCGATTTCGAGTTTCACTTTATCATTGCCACTAGTAGTACTTTTGTTAGCCATGAACTCCCTTTGTTTACTTAACCATTATTGTAATTTTTTTGGCAGCACGAAACAGTTAGTTATTTCACAAGAAAACGCGATCATGCGGCTTTTTGATCAGAGGTAGGCTGATGTCTATTCCATTTGCTATAGTAAGGAGGATATGAATACAGTCAGAACACGCTTCGCCCCTAGTCCAACCGGCTTCCTGCACGTAGGAAACGTTCGTGCCGCACTCTTTCCATGGCTCGTTGCAAAACACACTAACGGAACCTTTATTCTTCGTATTGAAGATACTGATCAAGCCCGTGAGGTTGAAGGTGCCGTTGCCGTCATGAAAGAGACGCTCAACTGGCTCGGCATGACTTGGAACGAAGGGCCTGATATTGGTGGTGATTTTGGTCCATACGTGCAGAGCGACCGTAAAGCTGCTGGACACTACCACGAGTGGGCAAAGAAGCTCATTG
>PJQJ01000004.1:0-3289 GCA_002861585.1 Candidatus Saccharimonadota bacterium
CGTAAATGGAGCCATGACTTGGCTGAGCTGCACAAGGACATAGTGCAATGTGCGGTAAGCATCTCTTTTGTCACCATCATTGTCACTCTTCCAAAAACGCTTTCGGGATCGGCGAACAAACCAGTTACTAGCGTCCTCAATAAACTCCAGCATTGGCTTTGTTGCATTTGGAATATCATAGCGCTGCATGTGCTCATCAACGGTAGCGGTGAGCTGGTGGACCCGCGAAACCACCCATACATCAAGCGGGTTCGTCAATTCACTACTAGGATCGCTGATATCGCCATTAAACTCCCAACCATCAACCTCGGCGTACAGCGTAAAGAAGTCATACATATTCCAGATCATGCTGAGTTTTCGCGCAACATCACCAACGTCTTTATCGATCAGCGAGAAGTCTTCGCCGTTTAGCAGCGGACTTTGCAGTAGCAAGAAGCGTAGGCTGTCAGCACTGTAGAGGTCCATTAGTTCGTTCGGATCGGTGTAATTCCCATAACTCTTGCTCATCTTGCGCCCGTCATTACCGGCAAGGGTTCCGGTGACGATGACATTTTTGAAGGCATTCTTGCCAAACAGGCCGACATTTATAGCGTGCAGGTAGTAAAACCATGCTCGGACCTGACCGATATATTCAGCAATGAAATCACCTGGGAAATTAGCTTCGAACTTTTCGACGTTCTCGAACGGATAGTGGAACTGCGCAAACGGCATAGAACCACTCTCGAACCAACCATCAAGTACCTTTTCGATACGGCGATACTCTACTCCATCAATCGTAAAGGTAACGTCATCAATCCAAGGGCGGTGATAATCTTCAAGCTCAACACCAGAGAGCTCTTTTAGCTCCGCGTAGCTACCGATCACCTTGACGTGGGTGTTACCTTCGGCGTCGGTTCCCTTCCAAACAGGCATAGCAGTCGCCCAAAAACGATCACGGGAGATGTTCCAATCGGGAGCTGCGGCCATATTCTTTTCGAAGCGGCCATGCTTCACATGCTCTGGGAACCAGTTTATGCCTTCGGAATTCTGCTCGAGCATCTGCTCGCGCTGACCATCAATATCCATAAACCAGCTAGGATGCGCTCGGTACATTAGTTTTGTGCCACAACGGTGACAATGCGGATAACTGTGACGAATATATTCAATCTTAAAGACAACACCGCGTTCTAACAGCTGTTTTGCAATTGTCTTGTTGATATCCCATACTTGCTCGCCCTTCCAGTCACCGCTGGTGTAAAAACCGTTTTCATCGATGTTGCTGACGACGGGAACATTGTGTTCTTTCGCCAGGGCAAAGTCCTCTTCACCGTAGGCTGGCGAAAGGTGCACCAGACCTGTTCCGCTCTCGAGTGACACGTAATCGGCATGCCAGACCTTATGAGCATTTTCACCGCGTCCGCCAGCTGGCGAATCAAATAGCGGCTCGTAACTCTGGCCAACCAACTCTTCGCCCCTTAGCGTGCGCAAAACTGTATATTCTAGAGGCTGGTGTTTTTCATCCGTAAGAACTTTTGCAACCAGATCCTCGGCCAAAATCAACTTCTGTCCGCCGACTTCCACTTCGGCGTAGGTAAATTCCCTGTTAACGGCTACCGCAGTATTAGATGGCAAGGTCCATGGTGTTGTCGTCCAGGCAAGGAGAAAACTATCACTTCCGGCAAGCTTGAACTTCACGAAAACCGATGGATCGGTCACGTCTTGATACGCACCAGCGTCCATTGTAACCTCAGCCTTAGAGAGTGGCGTTGCATCGCGAGTACAGTACATGAGCACCTTTTCGCCCTCGTAAATTTTGCCCTTTTCATACAGGGTTTTAAAGGCCCACCAGATAGATTCCATGTACTCTTTGTCCATGGTGCTGTAGGCCTTGTCCATGTCGACCCAACGGCCAATGCGGGCAATTGTGTCGTTCCAGAGATTGCCGGTTTGCACCATATTGTCACGACACGTTTTGATATACTCTTCAAGACTGATCTTTGTGCCGATATCACGCTTGTCAGTGATACCTAGTTTTTTCTCTGTAAAGACCTCTGCCGGCAGTCCATGACAGTCCCAGCCCCACACGCGCTCAACCCGTTTGCCCTTCATCGTCCAATAACGCGGCACGGCATCTTTGACGATCGAGCTAAGTAGCGTACCGTGGTGCGGCACACCGGTAATAAATGGCGGACCATCATAAAAGACGTAGGCATTATCAGCAGGACGACTTTCGACTGATTTTTCGAATATTTTATTGTCTTTCCAATACTGAACCAAGTCTTTTTCGTACTCTTTCGCGCGTCGGCGAGTGCCTTTTTGAAATTTCATATCTGCTCCTTTTAGCTAAGCAAAGAACCACGTATCCATTGTTTTTGGCACGGACCTCGACTGCACTTTTATGCTTGATTGTATAAAAGTTTGCCTGCGGATGTGCCGCAAACAAGAATACGAAGTTCTTTGCTCGCAGAGAGATACTGCTCTCTTTTTCGAGGCACCTCCACAGCAGCGCGTGGTATGCCTACAACACGCAGCGTCGCGAGGACAGTGCCAAGAAAAACGGGAGCAGTATCTCTCATATTGATTTATTTGTAAAAGTAAAAAGTCACCTCTTTTAGAAGTGCTGGAATCCGCTTGGTGCGGACGGTACCATCCAGCTTCCAAAAGAGATGACTCCTTAGGCGCTTATTTTGGGGCAGTCTATCGGGCTGCGAGCCGTCGGGTTCTACTCTAAGCATGCGCTTATTTCTTCCCGCTACATTCGTGGCTGATAACCACTCACCTCTAAAAGGACGTATTAGCCCTTATTATACCCCTGTTGCGCTGTCTCTTGCAAGCAGGCTGGTCTTTAGACTGAGTAGTAGCTTACTTCGCTAATAGTCGGCAACGGCAAGCCTGCCCACGTCTGCAGATGCATTCCGCTATCATCGGTAGCTACTAGCGTTGGGTACTGCACTATGTCGTGTGCTTCACAAAACGCTGCACCGTCACGAGTTTCAGGGTTAATTATGTCTAACTTGCGCCCAGTTTGGCGCTCAAAATCCCGCAAAAAGTCAAGCACAGGACGTGCATGATCTGATTCTTCTTTAAAAACCACTACCGTTTTCATTAGTCTTACTGTAGCACAAACAGCCCTCAAAAAAGAAGAAGAGCCCGGTCCGAGAAGGAGCCGTTTTACCGAATGAATCGGTGGCTCTACTTCAGGAACGGGCTTGTACGATGAGGGGCGCTAGGGCTACGAGCGCTCAACCTCGATGTGGTGCTCGGTTGCGAATGCGGTAATGTTGCTCACCACCTCGCTAACCGAATGACC
>PJQJ01000004.1:3303-4089 GCA_002861585.1 Candidatus Saccharimonadota bacterium
AGGAGTAGCAGGCGTCGGCGTTAGGGTCGAACATGAAGTCGCCGGGCATCTCCCGCTCGATCTTCTCGTCGACACCATCGATACCCAGCACAATCTGGATGAATCGCGCATGGTCCGCCTCCTCACCACCGAACAGCTTGAGCAGCACGAACTCCCCCGGTATCTTGGTCACATTGATTCTTGTGACCGCCGAACTGAACTGCCCCTGGTTGATGTGGTCTTGCCGGGACCCAGGAACCTCAGATGGACCTTCACCCAGGACCACGTCGCCGCAGGACTCGCAGACGTAGCAGTTGCCAGCCTGTGACATGTAGCGCTGATCGCGCTCGCAGAGCGGCGGCCGCAGCTGTGGATGGGCCCGGAACCACTCCTCCACTCCTGCTGCCAACTCGCTCAACGCGCCGGGGCGCATGTCGGCTGCGAAGACGATCTCGGTCGTCTTGAGCTCGGGGCTCTCGACGAAGTCGGGACTCGCCTCACTCTGGCCGGGGATCTTGCCGAGCTGCACCTTGAGCCGGGCATTGAGCAGGTGCGAGCGGACCTCGACACTGATTAGGAACTCGGGACGAGCCGTAGCGCTCATTCCCCCTCCATCTCTGTTTGTCATGTTACGGAAACGGTTTCCGCTGACTATATACTATTAGACTATATTTTTATGTTTATGTCTACTGCTGCACGAAACGAAGAAGAGCCCGGTCCCGAAGGAGCCGTTTTATTGACAGGTAAACCCATCAATGGCTCAACTTCGGTCCGGGCTCGGACCTTTGATCAGGCGGCGCAGAAACC
>PJQJ01000004.1:4206-20370 GCA_002861585.1 Candidatus Saccharimonadota bacterium
AGCGCTCGTAGGCGAGCAACTGACCCCGAGACAAGAGACCGAACGGTCGAATCTCTAGCTCGTAGCGGCGATCGATCCACTCGCCCTCACGCATCCTTGGTTCACTGTGCCAGTGGATGCTCGGCGCACGCTCGCCCGAGACGTAGTGCGTCACCCAGGGTGCGGCCTTGTCGGCCAGCAGTAGGGCATTGAGCAAACCATCGGGATCGAGATCGTTACCGATCGAGGTAATAAAAGCGAAGTGAGCAGAGGCATTGAAGCGGCTCCTACCCTCTGCCTGCAGAGCATCCATCGGAATACTCCTATCCTTAGCCACGGCAAGGGAACTACTCCCTAGGGCAACCGTGCCTATTGGACATATCAAAACATTTTCCAACTAAAAAAGCAACTCCCCTTTCGAGGAGTTGCTTTTTTAGCACGAACTGGTTTTTGTTTGAGGTGAATGCAACGCAAGAAAGAGCCGAGAAACGGACCGAGCCGTACTTTGTCAGTACGGCTCGGGAGTATCGGAGACTCTGACGCAGCAGTGCGTCACCCTCAAACGGAAACCCTATCTCTAGCTACAACCTGAGGTTGTCCCACAACTTCGGCAGATGTAACACGCACCGGCTCGCTGGGTGATGTTGCCACAGGTGCTACAGAGTGGCGCACTAGAAGCGCTGTTGGCCTCCAGCTGAGTTGCCTTGTTCTGGTTTGGCAACTGTACTGGTGCCTGTGCCTTCACCTCAGCAGCTGCCTCTGGTTCGACAACAAGTTTGTCATCTACCTTAGAAGCCTCTTGCTGCTTCGTCTGTGGCTGCTCAAGTAGGCTTGCCTGCTGTGCTTGTAGTTCGGCTTCAAGGTCCTCAAGCGTGGCTAGGCCAAGCTCAAGGCGATCATCGATGTTGAGGTACTCCATTGCCATACGGCGGAAGATGTAGTCAACGATCGAACTTGCCGTTTTGATCTGTGGATCATCGGTTGCTCCGGCAGGCGCAAAGCTGGTGTTGCTCATAGCCTTAACGTACGCCTTTAGCGGCACGCCGTACTGAAGACCGTAACTGATTGAACGGGCAAAGCTATCCATGAGACCGGCCAGAGTTGAACCCATCTTAGCGGCCGTTACAAATAGCTCGCCTGGAGTGCCGTCCTCGTACTCACCTACTGTGAAGTATCCGTGCAGATCGCCAACCTTGAAGCTAAATGTCTTACTGGATCGAACTCGTGGCATTGGACGACGGACCGTACTCTTAACAGTGACAACTTGTGGAGCTGCAACTTCTTCAGTCTTGTCGCTGCCCTTCTCTTCTTTCTTTTTGTCGCTAAGCGGCTGGCCAACTTTACAGTTGTCGCGGTAGATAGCGATTGCTTTAATGCCAAGCTTCCATGAGTCAAGGTGCAGCTGTTCGATGTCTTCGACTGTCACCTGCTCTGGCATGTTAACGGTTTTGCTAATGGCACCAGAGATAAATGGCTGCACTGCACCCATCATCTTGACGTGACCCATGTAGTGAATAGCGTTTAGACCGACAGCACAAGCAAAGACTTCGGCATGTTCATCCTTCAGGTGCGGAGCATCAATGACGTTACCCTTTTCGTGAATGTATTCAATAATGTCCTGAGCCTGCTGCTTGCTGTAGCCAAGTGTCTTTAGGGCACGAGGCACGGTTTGGTTAACGATAACCATTGAGCCGCCCCCAACAAGTGTCTTGTACTTGGTAAGGCTAAAGTCAGGCTCAACACCAGTCGTGTCACAGTCCATCATGAAACCGATTGTTCCGGTAGGAGCAAGAACGGTTGCCTGAGAGTTGCGAACACCATGCTTTGCACCAAGTCCAACTGCCTCTTCCCAGGCATTTGCAGCAGCGCTAAGGAGATCTTCAGGAACGAAGGTTGCATCAATATTATGGACGGCGTCACGGTGCTTGCGAAGGACGCGGTTCATACCATCTTTATCTTTTGTGTATCCTGCAAACGGACCAACTCGCTTTGCGATCTTGGCACTAGTAGCGTACGCGTGACCAGTCATTAACGAGGTAAGCGCAGCGGCAAAAGCGCGGCCTTCATCACTATCGTACGGCAAACCTTTGGCCATAAGTGTGGCACCAAGGTTAGCGTAACCCATACCAAGTTCACGGTAGGCACGAGCGTTCTTATCGATACCCTCGGTTGGGTACTCAGAATAACCAACAAGGATTTCCTGGGCCAAGAAAACAGTCTCAACTGTATGCTTGTATGCTTCAGTATCGAAACTGCCATCATCATTAAGGAACTTTAGGAGGTTAAGACTAGCCAAGTTACATGCTGAGTTATCGAGGTGCATGTACTCAGAACATGGGTTTGAGCCGTTAATTCGGCCAGCCTTCGGTGTGGTGTGCCAATCGTTAATGATTGTATCGAACTGCATGCCTGGATCTGCACACTCCCAAGCTGCTTCAGCGATCTGACGGAATAGATCACGGGCGCGGACGGTCTTGTAGACCTTTTTGTCCTTAACGCCGGTTAGGTTCCAGTCAGCATCAGCTTCGACGGCTTTCATAAAGTCGTCGGTAACACGAACTGAGTTGTTAGCGTTCTGGTACTGAATGCTGATTGAGTCATGACCATTAAGACCCATATCGTAGCCAGCCTCTTCAAGAGTGCGGGCCTTGCGCTCTTCGCGGGCCTTACACCAGATAAACTCTTCGATGTCAGGGTGATCAATATTAAGAATGACCATCTTTGCAGCGCGACGAGTCTTACCACCACTCTTGATCGCACCAGCAGAACTGTCAGCACCACGCATAAAGCTAAGCGGACCAGATGCTGCACCACCACTACTACTGAGTGGCTCGTATGAAGAACGGATCGAGCTGATGTTAAGACCAGCACCAGAACCGCCCTTGAAGATCATTCCCTCTTCGCGGTACCAGTTAAGGATCGATGGCATAGTGTCTTCAACCTTTAGAATGAAACAGGCACTCGCCTGCTGTGAGCGGTCAGGGGTTCCAATATTAAACCAAACAGGGCTGTTAAACGCTGCTCGCTGCGTAATAAGGATGTACTTTAACTCTGCATTAAAAGTATCGGCTTCGGCCTCATCTAAAAAATAGCCGTTTTCGTAGCCGTAACGAGTAATTGTGTCAGCCACGCGGTTTACCAAGTGCTTAAGACTTGATTCGCGCTGCGGCGTGCCAGGCGTACCGTAGAAGTACTTTTGGGCCACAATATTAATGGCGTTCATTGACCAGAATTCTGGAAATTCAACATCATTCTGTTCAAAGACAACCTTGCCGGATCCTGGGTTAACGATCTTTGATTCGCGCTTTACCCAAGTTACTAAATCGTACGGATCTACCCCTTCTTCCGTAAAAAAACGAGCGACAGTTAAAGCCGCAGACACATTTTGTGCCATACCTTATACCCTCCTTAAAAATGTTTTTTTAGTTTTTGATTAGGATGTTTGTTTTAGTGTTTGATAACACACCTTGCTACTGCTTTCCTGCTCCCGTACCCCTACGGAAACAAGTTTTTACCATTATCCTTCCTTGTGCAACGTCTTGTCGCGCAACTGGTTAAGGACCGCTTGGAACTCTTCAATATCTTTGAACTCCCGGTAGACGCTCGCGAATCGCACATAGGCAACTTCGTTACGCTTCGCTAGTTCTTCAGATATGAGGTCGCCAATTTGCCGTGATGGCACCTCCTGCGCTCCTAAACCATAGAGTGCATTCTCGACGCGGGCGACAATCTCTTCAATTTCCAAATCAGAAGTTAAAAATTTGCCGACTGAGCGATGGATCGCACCAAAGAGCTTACTGCGATCAAATAACTCTCTGGAACCGTCCTTCTTAATCACTGCTAAGTTTGGACGTTCAACACGCTCATACGTCGTAAAACGCTGCTGACAGTGCAGACATTCTCGTCGGCGACGAATCGCTTCGCCATCAGCGGCATCGCGAGACTCAATCACCTTCGATTCAGCACCATGGCATTGTGGGCACTTCATAGTTTAAAGCTTGGCCTCTTCTTTTTAATGGTTACTGGTAGCTCTACACCTCCCATAGTGTAGCTGCTTTTAATAATATCGCTATATATAGGAGTTCGGCAACCGTTTTTTACACAACATGTAGCGCTTATGCTTATAAGGCGAGGTTCCCCGCAAAAGGGAGAACAGGTACTTAGAAGTGTAGCGCAAAGCGCTTAAAACGTCACGTAAAATTGACAAAAATAGTGAATATTGCTGTAATACGTATGTCTTGTATTGGCAAGCAACGCCTGAACAACAAGCACCTACCCATCGTCGCTCATACAAAAAGCGACACCGAGACAGAAGGAGAGACCAAATGACACCAGGGACCACGGCTTGCGTACCGGCACGTAGTGTCGACGTCACCATCAGAAGTGGCGGTATCGACGCTGGCAGCAACGCCTTCTCGCTGGTATTCGATGTCGTCACGTGGAACAAGACCGGTTCGACGTCCTACGTCGCCCACACCGGTGTCTCGCTTCAGCAGCTCGAGCTGATGGACTCCTCCGGAACGACCGCCGAGCTGGACGAGCACGGTGTGCCAACCGTCGTCATCATCGGCGGCCAAGCCCTGGAGTGCTACGCGCACGCGCTCTGACGCATCCAGGCTCAAAATCAACCTAGTTTTCATGGTTGATTGGGAGCCAGAAGGGCGCTACGGCTTCCCTTCTGTCTCCCGCAACCAGAGATTTGAAAGGAGATTTGAAGTCTGTGGTTGCGGGATTGAAGAATAGATCTTAATTAAAAAACGCCCTTTCGGGCGTCTTTTAATTTTCTATTCGTCTTTCTTTTTGCGGCGGCGCAGGAATGCTGGAGTGTCTGATTCATCATCGTCGTAACTCCAAATATTCTTCTGCTCTTCGTCATCATGGAATGTGCCTTTTGGCTTAGTATCAAGATCCATATCGATACGCTGTACTTCATCGTCACTCACCCGTGTTGCTGGAGCTGGCGCCGGTGAGTTGTGTGCTTGCCCCATTGATAGCGTATTGCTACTGGCAGGAATTGGCGCCGGCTCGTTCATCATTGCAGCTTTCTCGTGGAAGTAGGCGCTATCAAATCCAGTTGCAACCACCGTAATCACTAATTCGTCCTCAAGCTCAGGCTTCAGCGTGGCACCAAAGATGATGTTTGCATCAGGCGCAACGGCACTGGTGATAATTTCAGCCGCATCCTGAATCTCACTCATACTCATATCGTATCCACCGGTGACATTAAATAGGACACCGCGGGCACCGTCGATCGAGACCTCAATCAACGGCGATTCGATAGCCTGTTGAGCAGCCAAGACTGCACGGTTATCACCACTTGCGCGGCCGATGCCCATAAGAGCCGATCCAGCATTGCTCATGATCGCCTTTACATCAGCAAAGTCCAAGTTGATTAACCCATGTTCGGTAATAAGTTCCGATATACCCTGGACACCCTGACGTAGCACATCATCAGCAACCTTAAAGGTTTCTAGCAGTGGTGTGCGCTTATCGATAATTTGCAGTAAACGGTCATTTGGAATAGTGATCAATGTATCAACTTGCTTGCCAAGATGCGCAATTGCCCAGTCGGCGTTTACACGACGCTTCTCGCCTTCAAAGCTGAATGGCTTGGTTGCAACACCAACCACAAGGATATTCTGCTCACGGGCAACTTCTGCAACCACATGACCAGCACCGCTACCGGTTCCACCACCGGCACCAATCGTAACAAAGAGCATATCAGCACCATCAATGGCTTTTTTAATCTCTTCGCGTGATTCATGGGCGGCATTTTCACCAACATTCGGATCGGCTCCGGCACCAAGTCCGCGAGTCGTGTCGCGACCAATATGGATCTTTACGTCTGCTTTAGAATTATGCAGCGCCTGTGCATCAGTGTTAACGGCAATAAATTCGACGCCGTGCAATCCGGCCTCTTTCATTCGGTTAACCGCTGCACCACCGGCTCCACCGACGCCAACGACTTTTATGTTCGCAAATGTTTGTATGTCTGCTGGTTTGACTTCAGGCATGTGTTGTTATTCCCTCGTTGTTCACAATTAGTATACACCCGTTTTTCGCCTGCACCAACTTTGTACCCTTTTTCTAAGGTGTTAGCGTAAGCTTTTTTAGGTTTATGTACGAAATTTCTTTAAAAGATTGCCGATATGGCCACTGAGATTTTTCAGATTTTGCGCTGAACCCTTTTCTGATGCAGTGTGCGTGGTGCCCTGTTTGGCACGGATTGAATTCGTGTCCAAAAGCATTAAGCCGAGTGCGGTTGCAAAGGATGGATTTTCAATTTTATCAGCAACACCGCCAAAGCCCTTTAGCGAACCTAAGCGAGCTGGTAATTGCAGTGATTGCTTGCAGTACTGTGCAATACCGTGCAGATTTGCTCCGCCACCAACTAGTACTGCACCGCCAGGTAGCTTAGCAGCTCGGCCGATACTCTTTAACTCGTTGTTGATAAGTTCGAATATTTCTTCTAGCCGTGCTTCGACAATCATATCGATGTCTTCAGTCTTGAAACTGTAACTCTCATCCTTTACCGTAACGCTGAGTTCTTCAGGAGCATTGGCTTCGCGCTTTACGGCCGTAGCGTGTTCTAGCTTAACAACTTCGGCAATATCAAGATCGGTCTTAAGGCCGATTGCTAAGTCATTCGTAATTTGCACGCTTCCAAGCGGCAGCACCGAAACATGCTGTAAATCACCCTCTTCAAAGACAGCGATATTGGTAGTGGTGCCGCCAAAATCGATAAGGATAACTCCATTTTCCATCTGCTGTTCACTCAGCACTGCTCGGGCAGCAGCCAAACCAGCCGGAACCATGCCATGAAGCATCGTCTGTGTCATTTCGCAGGTTTTTTGTAAGTTCTTGACGTGCGGGACAAGCGCAGTAATAACGTGGGCATCAACTTCAAGCCGAACGCCTGTCATGCCCATCGGATCCTTGATATTCTCTTGACCGTCAAGCTGATAGCTGCGCGGTGTTACCTGCAGGATCTCACGATTAGCTGGCAGCTGTACAACCGTTGCAGCTTCCTCTGCCCTAAAGATATCATCTTGGTTGATTTCGTGGCTCTGAGTGCCAACAGCAACGACACCACGAGAACTCATACCAATGATATGTGAGCCGTTCACGCTGACAGTTGCTTCATTTATCTGATGGCCAGACATTCGTTCTGCAACCTCAAGTGCCTTATCGATTGCCTGTGCGGTATTCACCATGTTAACAACCGTCCCTTTGCGCATACCACTGTTTTCAGCGGTGCCAACACCAATAATTGTTGGTACTGGTGACGTGCCATCTATGTGGCCAACAACGCAGCGGACAGTGGTCGTGCCAACGTCTAGCCCGACTGCGTACTGAGAAGACTGTTCTTGCATGGTCTATAGTATAGCGCTTACGTTGCCTTTTCAGCAACCGCATGCCACTTTCAAAATGTTTTTCTTAGTAGAAAAGCACTTTGGAAGTGGGGACAGAGGGGTCAGGACTGTACCGCCACTTTTCCGCCTTTTAGGCAGGGGGTGAATTTCTTCATACCCCTAGGCGACGTGCTCGGGCTGGCACTTGGTCAGACTGAGCTGCCCTTTCGGGGATGATGCGCACAGTAGCTGCTTGCGACCGAAGGGCAGGTACCGCTCTCCGGACTTGCCACTGACGATGATGCCCGATGGCGGAACGTTCTCGTCCTTGACGATGACACTCTTGGATCGAACCTCCAGCCCGGCGATGTACAGCAGGTACTGGTACATTGGCGGTGGCGTGCAGATCCCGATGTAGACCTCGGTGTTACCCTTGCGGACGAGCTCGACACGGTAGAGCACCTCGACACGACCTTGGCGCTGAGCGAGGCCGGCTGGCGTCACCTTGGCTGGAATGATGCGCTCGTGCAGCCCAGCATCCACCGGTGAGGTCAGCTCGATCTCGACGCCCTCGGTCGTGCTCTTGTAGACCCCAGAAAGGGTGTACAACCGCTCCTTCTCGTTCATGAGATAGTGCGGAAGCTGCCTACCTTGCTGAGCTGCTCCGCGGAACAAGACCCACACCGGACGAGTGATCGACCGCAGCTGCTGCTGCGAGTAGAACCCGTAGAGCTCATCTCCCACGCTCATGACATAGTGGTAGCGAACGAAGAAGCGCTGCTCCTCGACTCGCGCCAAGAAGACCTGACCCGGAATTGCGATCAGTGTCTCCTTGCCCACTTTCATGTGCTGGATCGGGACGAAGCCATCAGGCTGTGACATCCCTTCTCCTCCTCTGTCCACTGAATGCATGCACCACAGTAGTGCACGACTTAAGATACCTGGCGCTTGTATACGCCAGATTCAGTTCATATTATAAAGCTTTTTAAGAAGAGCTGCAAGCTAAAGCGTTGTCAGGATCTCGGCGCCACTCTCAGTAATAAGAACGGTATGTTCAAAGTGCGCACTTGGTTTTCCATCGGCCGTGCGAACCGTCCAGCCATCATCTTCCATGATGATTCGTTCTGTTCCCATATTTGCCATCGGCTCAATAGCAATCGTCATACCAGCACTTAATTGCTTACCGGTGCCAGCGACACCATAGTTAGCAATATCGGGCTCTTCATGTAATGAATGCCCAACTCCGTGCCCAACTAAATCGCGAACGATGCCGTACTTATGCAGATTAAGGACCGCCTCAACCGCAGCACCAATATCTCCGGTCATAACACCGTCTTTTAGAACAGCAATCCCAGCGAGCATAGATTGCTCGGTGACAGAGATTAGCTGCTGAACGTCAGTACTCCCCTTACCAATAACCATACTAAAGGCACTATCAGTCACCATACCCTCGTATGTAACACCAAAATCAAATGACGCAAGATCACCATCCTTTAGTTCGCGGTTCTTAGGAATACCGTGAACCACTGCATCATTTACGGAGATACAGATAACATCAGGGAAACCATAATACCCCAAGAATGTCGGTGTTCCGCCGAGTGCTTTTAGCTCTTTAGCGGCTAACTGAGCGACGTCAATTTCAGTGACACCAGGTACAGCAAACTTTCGGATAGCCTGATGTACTGTTGCAAGCATTCGCCCACTCGTCCTCATACGCTCTAATTCAGCTTCTGTCTTTACGCGAGTGAACATGCTTCTAGCTCCGCTGCAATTCGATCATGGACCTGCCCGACAGTTCCAGTCCCATCAATATGCACAATATTAATCTTTTGTTCAGTGAAGTAGGTCAGGATAGGATAGATTTCTTGGCGGTAGATATTAAGCCGGTTAGCAACAGAATCGGGTGTATCATCAATACGTCCACGTACCTCTAAGCGACGAAGAAGTTCGCTCTGCGGTACCTCGAGTACCACAACGAGATCGATTGCTCGCTCGTGCTCTTCTTGAGATTCAACAAGCCACTTTGCCTGGCTTAGTTCTCGTGGAAAACCGTCCAGAATAACGCGTTCAATATTCTTAGAACGTTTTAGCGCTTCGCTCATGATCTTATTGACAGACTCAGTACTCACCAGTGATCCAGTCTGCATCTGTTTTAGGAGCTCAAGATCTCGGGTATCGCGCAGCAACTGACCGGCCGAGAGCCATCTCCAACCATGGCGCGCCGATAAAATTTGCCCTTGAACGCTTTTACCAGCACCGGCAGGACCAAAAAAGATAATCACTCTCGCTCTTCCCCTTTTATTTGCTAATTGTTTCTTTTACGATGCGAGCAATTAGGGCGCCATCAGCGCTGTTGCCTACTTTTGACTTAACTACGCCAATTACTTTGCCCATGTCTTGCATGCTGGTTGCACCCGTTTGTGCAACTGCCTCCTCTACGACTACTCGGACTTCCGCTTCATCGAGTTGTTTTGGCAGGTACTGTAAAATAAGTTCTTTTTCTGCTCGCTCTTTGTTCGCTGCCTCTTGATTACCGCCACGCTCAAAAAGCTCAGCACTCTCATCGCGCTTTTTCGCCTCTTTGGCAAAGAGTTGCTCAATACCAGTATCGCTCAAGCCCTCTTCGCGCTTTTTTTCAGCAACTTCTTGATACTGAATTGCGCTCTTTAGGCCACGTAGGACTTCGGTCTTAAAGCGATCACCGCCCAAAAGGGCGGCTTTAAGATCGGCTTCAATTTGTGCTTTCAGCGCCATTAACGCAGACCGAGCCGGGTCTTAAGTAGCTTGTCGCTCTTGCGAGAACGGCGGATAATTGCCTTGTTACGACGCTCAACTTTAGAAATTGGCTTTGAAAAGCGTTGCGTAGCCTTTGCAGCTGAAAGAACGCCAGATTGGAGAACCTTGCGGTTGAAGCGGCGAATGAGGTTTTCGTTCGCCTCGTTATTGTCTTTACGTGTTACTTGAATCATATCTGTTGCATTTTAACAGAGTAATTACAGGTTAACAAGTCTCTGCTTTAGATATTTTTTCTACTAGGCAGCCGTTAGTTTTCTCAAGCGACCCTCGACACTGCGTGAACCACGCCATTCATTAATGCCAAGTTCAATCCATACATCTACCTGCTGTCCTACTTCAGGGTCTTCTTCATGGCAGTTAAACATGATGGCAGACAGTTGTTGGCCTTGCTTGTCGCTAAAACGTATCTTTAGATGTTGCTTATCATTACCCATGCGCTGAACGTTTATAACAGTAACGTTACGGCAACAAAAGACGGGCTCACCATTCCCATGGCCATACGGCTGCAGTAATTCCAGCGCTTCTACCAGCTCTTCATTCGCATGAGAAAGCGCCTCTATCTCTGCATCAGTTGGTGGATCGAGGTGATGCAGCTGCGAAGAAGAGATAGACTCGGAGTAGAAATTATTAACCGACCGTCGAAAATCATCAACTTTGGTCGTCTCCATAGTGACACCGGCAGCAAGAGTATGTCCTCCGCCCTTCAAGATATGTTCGTCACTCGCTCGTATTGCCTTTACGGCACTGTAATCACCAAAACTTCTGGCCGAGCCCTTTGTCTGCTCCCCCATCTCCTGTAGGACAAAAGTAGGTTTTTTGTAGCGCTCTAAAATTTTCGCAGCGACAATGCCAACAATTCCATGCGACCAACTTGGATCACTTAGTACCAATACAGGATGCTGCGCGTACTGTTCGGCCTGCTGGCAGGCGGCCCTAAAAATTCGGTCCTGTTCGGCACGTCGGGCTAGGTTCATCTCTTCCAGCTTTTGAGCCAATCCTAGCGCCTGCATATTATCGGTCGAGGTCAGCATATCGAGGCTATATTGAGCAGTCTCTAGGCGGCCGGCCGCATTCATACGTGGACCAAGCACAAAACCAAGCGTCCGAGCATTTATTCGCTCTGGCTCCACTCCAGCGACTGCCATCAGCGCTTTTAACCCTGGACGGCGTGTATTGGCTAGTACCTTTAGTCCCCAGTAGACGTTTGCCCGGTTTTCATCCTTTAGTGACACCACATCACAGACCGTTCCAAGTGCCACCAGATCAAGTAACCACTTTTCCTGCCCCTGCGGCAGCCCCGGAAGCCGTCCCTGCAAAGCTTGGACCAGCTTAAAAGCGACGCCGCAGCCGGCTAGATCAATAAAGGGATACGTATGATCGGTTCGCTTAGGATTAATGGTCGCGATAGCTGGCGGCATTGTTTCGCCAACACTGTGGTGATCAGTGACAATGACATCTACACCCAGTTCATTCGCTCGCTCAACCTCTTTATGAGACAAGCTACCGCAATCTACCGTTACTATCAATTGAGCTCCCTCACTAGCAAGTTTCTCAATTGCCTCAAGATTAAGCCCATACCCTTCAACGAATCGATTGGGAATAAAAGCAGACACTCGCAACCCAAATGATTTAAAGGCATCCAACAGGATACTGGTTGCAGTTAAGCCATCAATATCGTAATCGCCATAGATAACGACATTTTCATGTCGTTTTTGCGCCAGTGCTATCCGTTCAACAGCCGGTTTCATATCCGGCAAAAGATATGGATCATGCTTAAATTTCTCAAAGCTAGGCGTTAAGAAAGCTTCAATATCAGCCTTGTTCGTAAGGCCTCGATTTCGTAGCAGAGAAAGAAATATCTGATTATCTATCATGCATCGCCAACGGCACGTTTAGCTTTTTGCTGCTGCGCCTGTTGGGATTTTATGACGATACTTTGTAATTCTTTAAAGATAGCAAAATGCTTATTGGTGGAGTAGATTTTCGTATTACCCTGCTTTTCGCTACTCAAAAAACCGACTTTTTCAAGGCGCTTCAACTCACGCTGAATATTGCCTGGGTCTTCCTTGATTAATTTTGCTAACCCCCGTACATGAGTCTTAAAATCAGGATACTTAGCGTACACCACGATAATCTTTCGACGCACACGAGAAGTAATAAAAACATCTAACATGTAGCTTAATCCACACCTTTGCTTATTGCTGGTTGTTGTATTTATTTTACTGTTTTTGGTGAGAAGAAGCAAGAGCTTGGCGCTATCGCCAGTGCAAAATATTGTTATTTAGTTTAGCGATTATATCGTCATGAGATGGAATACTGTTCTCTTCGTAGTAGTGATTTGTATCAAAGAAATTATCAGTAACGCCAAGGACATGTAACTCATCAGCAATAATATGCATCTTATCAACGGCATTCACAGATGCTATTGGCGTAGCCACGACTAGTTTTTCAAGCCGTATTGGCTTTAAAAACTCTGCGGCCGCTTCGAGCACCATTCCATTACCCATTCCGTCAGCTACCAGAATGACAGTATGATCCCGTAACATGTCAGCATCAAGAATGCCGCCATCGCCCAATAATCGGTTAATGCGCTGCAGCTTTTCGCGTTTTTGCTCCTCCAGATAGCCGTGGAACTCACCATAGTACTCTTCGCGTTCTCCAGTTGAAAAACCGCTGTTGTAGACAAAAGTTCCGTCTTGATCAACCGTACCGAATGTCAGCTGTTCTCCTGGGATTTCAATATTCTCAGTTAGCAGCATCGTGAGGACACAGTGCAGATTATCAGCGATCTGTTCGCCAACTTCTACTGCCCCATCGCTCAAGGCTAGAATGACACAGTTGTCATAACGATACTGCTCCAGCTTTTCGGCCAGCTTTAATCCAGCTTCATGACGGTTCTTAAAATACATACCTACAGTGTAGCAGTTTTACATTGGCCAGTAGGTATAATAAGAACATGCACTTTTACTTGATTGCACCGACAGTTATTGCCCACGGCAATCATGCCTTCCTTACTTACCATAGTGACAATGCCCTGCAAGAAGGTGCTCTTGTTCGTATTGAAGTTGGTAAACGTGAAGTATCTGGCGTTGTGTATAAATCGGTTCCTAAACCATCATTCGCCACCAAGCCTGTCCGACGGTTGATTGAAGAGCAGCCGCTCCCCTCTCATCTGCTGCAGATTGCTCAGTGGATGAGCAGTTATTACAACACGCATCTCTCGATTGTTCAGCAAACAATCCTTCCCCGGGGAATCGAAAAAACGCGCCGTAAATCAGAAAAAGCTCACGCTTACCCCTGGAGAGATCGAACAAATATAGTACTCAACGTCTCACAAGGTGATGCAATAAATACTATAGATCAAGCTGCTTCCGGCACGATACTTCTTCGTGGAGTGACGGGTTCTGGTAAAACTCAAGTCTATATCGAAGCAGCAAAACGAGCTATTCAGCAAGGTAAATCTGCCATTGTACTTGTGCCAGAAATAGCTCTTACCTCCCAACTCGTCGCAGAATTCTCACTTCATTTTACGAACCTATTAGTGACGCATTCAACAATGACAGAGGCGGAGCGACACACGATATGGCGACAATGCCTCACAAGCTCAACTCCACTTATTGTTATCGGCCCTCGATCGGCTCTCTTTAGCCCTGTTCCGGATCTCGGCTTGGTTGTTATTGATGAATGTCATGAGTCTAGCTATAAGCAAGAGCAAGCCCCTCGATACTCTGCACTCCGTGTTGCTAGCAAGCTTGCTCAGACAGAAGGAATAAAAACTGTGTTCGGCAGTGCGACACCCTCGGTTGTGGATACATACTTAGCTCAAAAAACGTCTAGTCCAATGATCACTATGCTGGAACGTGCACAAAAAGATGCTGCAAAACCAACTGTGCACATAATTGATAGGACCGATACGTCAGCGTTTGGAACACACCGGTTTTTTTCACGGCAGTTACTCTCTTCAATCGAGCAGGGACTCATCAGTAAGACACAGAGTCTTGTCTTTCATAACCGTCGCGGCAGTGCCCCGCTTACTCTTTGTGAAAATTGTGGTTGGACTGCCGCCTGCCCTAATTGCTCCATGCCGATGACGCTCCATACTGATATTCACAAATTGCTCTGTCATGTCTGCGGACAAAAAGAATCGACACCTCCCCACTGCCCAGTCTGCAAAGAGCCAGATATTATTCATAAAGGTATCGGCACTAAACTAATTGTCAGCGAGCTAAAAAAACAGTTTCCCCATGCCCGCATCGCTCGCTATGATGCAGATACCCACTCGTCCGAGCAGCTTCATGTTCAGTATCAGGATCTTTATGATGGCAACATTGATATTATTGTTGGTACCCAAATGATTGCAAAAGGATTGGATCTTCCCAAACTTCGCAGTGTTGGTATTGTCCAGGCTGATAATGGCTTAATACTTCCCGATTACCAATCAGAGGAGCGAGTATTTCAACTTATTCATCAGGTCATTGGTCGTGTTGGTAGATCGAGTGCCGCAACTGATGTTATCGTACAGACATATCAGCCGACACATCCAAGCATTCAACTTGGTATTGCCCAGGACTATGATGCTTTTTACGATTACATGATTGAGAAGCGCAGGAGGACTCTCTTTCCGCCCTTCACTCATCTGCTGAAGTTAACCTGTAGCTATAAAACAGAGAAGGCAGCTGTTACGGCGTGTCGCAAGATAGCTAATGTAATTAGGACATCAATGCAGGATGAAGTTCGCGTCTTAGGGCCAGCCCCATCTTTTTATGAGAGGGTTGGTGAGAACTACCGATGGCAGCTTATAATCAAATCTTCTCATCGCGCTGCTCTTATAAAGACAGCTTCGCTTGTTCCGGCTCAACATTGGCAGATAGATTTAGACCCCGCTAACCTACTCTGATCTGTTAATTGTGGCCATTATTCAGTATAATCCATACCAATGGCTACAAAAAAAGATATCATAACACTCCCCCACGATGACCTGCGACAGCGATCGCAGCGCATTCATATTATTACCGACGAAGTAAAACAACTTATAGCTGATATGGAAGCAGCGACTCTCGACTGGGAAGATAGTCGACCGCACGAACTCGGTGTTGCCTTGGCAGCTGTGCAAATCGATCGACTCGAACGGATTGTGATAGTTCGCAATGACTTTGATAATAAAGATGATCGATCTTTTACGACATTGATAAATCCCGAGATAGTTAAGTTTGAGGGCCAACCGGAGCTCGATCACGAAGGTTGCTTGAGCGTTAGGGATATCTACGCGTTAGTTCCCCGTTATCCAAAAGTACGCGTTAAGGCACTCGACGTACAGGGGCGCGAAGTTCGCGTTAAAGCTGAGGGCTTTTTGGCGCGTATTTTACAACACGAAATTGATCACACTAACGGAATTCTGTTTGTCGATCACGTGAAGGACAAAGACGCCTTCTTTACTCTTACTAATGACGGGCAGCTGGAGAAAGTTCCCTATGAACAAGTCCAAAAGACTGGTATTCTTCGGTAACGAACGTCTCAGCAGTGGCTTTACGCCTGCGCGTGAAGATTCAGCCCTGCAAGCTCTTATTGCTAATGGCTATGATATCGCCGCGGTTATCGCCCATCACGGTGGTGGTACATCGCGCAGCAAGCGAGAACTTGAGATCGAGAGCATCGCCAAAGAGTATGAGATACCCGTACTCCTGCCTAATAAACCGACTGATATTGAGGATGAGCTGCGTTCTTTTAACGCCGATGCAGCAGTACTTATCGCTTATGGAAGAATTATTCCGGAGCGAATTATCAACCTGTTTCCGCGTGGTATTATCAACATCCACCCTTCCCTGCTCCCAATGTATCGCGGTCCTATCCCGATTGAACAAGCGATTCTTGATGGTGCCCCCAAGACTGGCGTCTCTGTTATGGCGCTTACAAAAGAGATGGATGCAGGACCGGTATATGTTCAGGCTGAGGTACTACTGAGCGGAGATGAAACAAAATTTGAATTAACACGACGTCTTTTCGCGCAAGGATCTTCCCTGTTAATCCAGCATCTTCC
>PJQJ01000004.1:20536-20937 GCA_002861585.1 Candidatus Saccharimonadota bacterium
CTCAGCCAGCAGCGACACGTCATTGATATCCAAACGGGTGTTAGCAGCGAGTTGCTGCAGATCAGGCTGCTGCTCGTATCCTGGTACGTTGCTCTCTAGCCATGCCCTTACCTTGTCTTCGTCTCGGTTTATTAATGATTCGAATTCAAGCAGCTGCTTATCATCAAGGCCTTCTGCAAGACGTGTACCAACTCGCAGTTCTAGTTCTTGGTAGATATGCTGTAAAAAAGCCTTTTTCTCTTCTGCTGGCAGCTCCTCGAGGCCTAAGTCTTTTAGAAAGTTTTCGTCTAGTTGAAACATATATTTTTCTTCCTTGTTCTTACTGCCACTTTATACTACTTTGCGTCTGATTAAAAGCGGTGAACCATACGGATACCTAAACGATCAGCGGTATCAGTAAG
>PJQJ01000004.1:21512-27021 GCA_002861585.1 Candidatus Saccharimonadota bacterium
CTTCACTAAAATCCGGTGCTTCTGGAGCTGCCGGTGCTTCAGCACCGCCAATAACACCAGGTTCACGATTTTCATCACCATATGAAGGAGTAGTGTCAGGCGCACTCGCCGCTTCTGCGACGCCCGTGCCGCTGCCGTCAAATGCATCAAGTACATTACCACCCATCTTATAGAGACCATACGCTAGTGCTATGGCACCTAATGCCCCGATAGTTTTACGGTGTTTATATAGGAGCATATTAGCTTTTTCATCAAGTCGATTGAATTTAGATCTGAAGGTTTTGGTGATCTTTTTTAATCGTGCAAAGCGCTCTTTTTTACCCGGCTCTTCAGGCTCTTTACCATTTTGAATTGCCTCAATTGCATTTGAGATTTTAGTACTGGCATAATGAAAAGGATTTTCTTCATCAATTTCAGTGATGTTGTCTTCGCCTTCAGGGAACTGTTCGTACTTTACCTCTATACCTGTAATCTCGCCGTAGCTTTCACCAAGAACAGTCCACTCTTTACCTATTTCAATAGTCGGAAGTGCTTTCGGGGTAACGTCAAATTCAACGTTATCACCATTATTTTCAGGAATCTCAGTAATAATGCTTTGTCCTACGGCAAACTTTTTACCTTCTGAGTTTGTGATGATGATTGTTTGCTCTTCATCACGACCATCAGTAGCCCTATCGGTATAAGCATTACCACCCCATTCAAGCTTTTGTCCTGCTTGATCAAACTTGAACGAACCCTGACCGTCTTTGTAGCGACGAAGTTCGGGTAGTGTTTCATCTGTAAGCATTTCAGGACCCCGACCCTTCGATTCACCACCGGTTTGGGCGCGTTTGCGGCGTCGATCCTTGCGACTAGTGCCGTCAGCGGCCTCTTCTTCGTCTTCTACAACTTCAGCATCAACGATATCTTCCTCGTTGACCCTTACTGGCTCTCCATCTTCCCATTCACCTTCAACTACTTCAGTATCATCAACTACTTCTGAATCGTCTTCAGCTGATTCTCGTTGTCTTGGAATTAGTAAAGCTAGCTCTTTTCCATCTTCAGTAGCTTTTGGCTTATCGTGGAAATAACTTTCGCCAACTTCGCCATCTACTACTCGAGGGCGCTCTTTATCGGTAATGGTTCCATTACCGCTAACTGCAAATCGTTCGCTCATTGTGGTGGTCCTTACTATTGCTTTCTAACTTTTTGTGTTTTGGTGATTTTCGTTCATCCTAGCACAAAATAAAACAATAGTCAAGCATAAGAGCAGTTATAGGTATCAGCAAGATGGGAGCTGAGCCCTAAGAAAGTGTGCGTTTTACGAGCTCACGAGTAAAGAATTCGAGACGATCGCCCTCTTCGATAGCGAGTTTGCCTTGTGCCCTTACCGTTAAGCCACACATTTCACCCTCGAAGACCTCTTTTGCCTCTTGCTGTTGGCGTTGGACGCGCGTCACTTCGGTTTCAGAGATGCGCTCTTTATTGCGCACGACTCGTACAAGAGTATTTGGCTGTACTTTCCCCTTAAGGACCTCGCCGCCACATATAATCTCTTCTTTTGTGGTTCGAAAAACACCACGGATTACGAGCGTTCCTAGTTCGGTCTCGACAACTTCGGGACTTAGCATGTCTTCAAGGGTCTTACGAGCATCATCGAGTAGTTCGTAGATAATACGGAAGTTACGCACACTCACCTTCTCGCGCGTTGCAAGATGCTTTACTGCAGGTGGCAGCTGTACGTTGAAGCCGTAGATGATTGCTTCGCTTGAGGCGGCTGTTCGAACGTCGTTTTCGTTTACATTACCAACACCAGAACCGATAACTCGGATACTTAGTTCTTCATTTTCGAGTAGTCTTAGTGAATCGATAACAGACGTTAATGACCCCTGAACATCGGCTTTTACAATAACATTAACCTGTTTTGTTTCGTGCTTTTTACTGATCATAGCAAGAAGGTCTGTGCTAGTGACGTTGGTCGTCGCAGCTTCACGTTCAAGGCTCGTCTTGTGCTCTGCGCTCATGGCCCTGGCCTCTTTTTCGCTCTTCACAACAATAAACCTGTCACCAAACTGAGGAACTTCTTTAAAACCGGTCACTGTAGCCGGAGTTGATGGGCCAGCCTCTTTAATAGGGCGACCTGCGTAGTCCTGGAGGGTGCGTACTTTACCGTACGCTGTACCGGCAATAATAAAGGCGCCTGGCTTTAGTAGTCCATGCTCAACAAGTAGGCTGACAACAGCACCACGGCCCTGTTCCATATGCGACTCAATAACAAGCCCTTCGGACGGTACGGCAACTTCTGCACGGAGCTCTTCAAGGTCGGCAACAAGCAGAACCATATCAAGAAGCTTATCAAGATTGTGACCAGTCTTAGCGCTGACATCAACCATAATGACATCACCGCCCCACTCCTCTGGATTAAGATTGTGCTCGCTTGCTAACTGAGCCTTAACGCGATTAACGTCTGCGGCTTCTTTGTCTACCTTATTGATGGCAACAACAATTTTAGCGTTAGCTGCGTTAGCAAAACGAATCGCTTCAATCGTTTGCGGCTTTACGCCGTCATCAGCTGCGACAACAATAATAACAACATCAGTAAGGGCTGCACCGTGCTGACGCAGTGCACTAAACGCTTCATGTCCTGGAGTATCAAGCAGAGTGATCATACGACCCTTTCGCTCTGTTTGATATGCCGAGATATGCTGCGTTATACCACCAGCTTCACCGCTGGCCACCTTGGTGTCTAAAAGCGCATCAAGAAGACTCGTCTTACCGTGATCAACGTGACCCATGACGGCAACGATTGGTGGACGGCCCTGCGCCTTATCGGAGAGAACACGCACCTCGCGTTTTGCCGGTGCCTCTGAATCACTGTTGGCTTTCTTTTGAACGTCAACTTCAAGGCCAAGCTCTTCTACGATAATTTGAGCTGTCTCAAAGTCAATTCGCTGATTAACGGTTGCCATAATACCATTTTTGAACAGCTCACCAACCAACTTCGTAACCGGCAGCTGTAATTTGTCGGCGAGTTCGCCAACCGTGATCATGTCTGGAATAATAAGTACTTTTTCGGCTTCAGCCATGTACACGCTCCTTACTGCGTTTGGTTACATTTTTATCCCCTAGGAACTATGCGTCGCCATCAAAGGAGCGACGCATAGCCTATCAGAGATGCCTATTTTTTGTTTAGGCTAAGAGAGATCTTACGGTTCTCTTTGTCGATGTCGAGGACGACAAAGCTCTTTTGCTCGTTAAGCTTGAAGAGCTTCTCAGGATCAGCGCCTTCGCCTTCACCAAGCTCAGTGACATGCACAAGAGCTTCGACGGCTGGGCTAATCTGAATGAATGCACCAAACGGAGTAATACGAGTAACGGTACCATCTACCTTGTCACCCTTCTTAAACTGTTCAACTTCCTTCATCCAAGGATCCTCAGAAAGCTGCTTTAGGCTGAGGCTTAGGCGTTCTTTATCGATAGAGATAATCTTGGCCTGTACGTTATCGCCAACCTTGACGTAGTCAGATGGGTTATTAACACGCTCCCAGCTAATCTCGCTAATGTGAATTAGACCTTCAATACCTTCGACATTAACGAATGCACCGAAATCGACAACACCGGTAACGACACCATTAACGACGTCGCCAACAGCGAGCTTAGAAAAGCGCTCTTGTAGACCCTCTTTAACGGCTTCTTTTTCACTAAAGATAAGCTTGTTCTGCTTACGGTCAGCATCAAGAATGCGGACACGAAGTGTCTTGTTGATCAAGCTGTTAAGACGCTGTAGGATTTCATCCTTATCAGCACCGTTCACACGTGGATAGTGCTCTGCAGAAAGCTGAGACACAGGCATGAAGCCGCGAACACCTTCAAGCTCGATAAGAAGACCACCGCGGTTTGCGTCGTACGCAGTCACGTCGATTGTCTCACCAACTTCGAACAGGCGGGTAACTTCATCCCAACCACGATCCTTAGCAGCCTTGCGGAGGCTTAGCAGCGCAAATCCATCCTCGAGCTCTGGCTCGACGACACTTGCAGTTACTGTTTCACCCTCTTCTAGGTTGCGACCGAAACCGATTTCGCGACGTGGAACCAAACCGATACCACGACCACCAAGATCGATCCAAATTTCGTGCTTTCGCACCGAAAGAACTGTTCCCTCAACGACCTCGCTTTGTGCGAGCGGTAACAGTGCGTTCTCCTCTTTTAGGAGATCATCCATAGTAATTGTTTTGGCAGTAGCCATAAGTCTTTTTAAAGACTCCTTTCCTTCGTGTATTTCTAAGGGCATGCTGGAAAAACAGACCTCAAAGATTACCCTTAATTGTAATCTGTTATACCCTAAAAGTAAAGGCGACTACCGCTTATGGCCGGCTGAGGCGACGTCGAGAATGAACGTACTGCAAAGTTGCATAGGTAATACCAGTGACAGCTAATGTGGTTGCCATGAGCTGTTCAACGGGACCAGTTGCGGGTAGCTGCTCTCCGGTTGCGCTAGAGCTAGGACCGGTTGCAGGAGCCGTCTGAGGAGTTTGATTTGGCGTACTTGGAGCTGGGGTTGAACCGTTTGGTTGATTAGCACCGTTACCTTGCGGCGCCTGAGGCTGCGGCTCACGATTACCGTCAGTCTGCGGCTGGTTCTGCTGACCCTGAGGCTGGTTAGCCTGAGGGTTATTGCCTGTTTGCTGTTCTGACTGAGGAGCCGGATCATTGCCTGCGGCAGGATTGTCAGCACGACGATTGAGGGCGAAGACACCGCCAGCAAGTAATGCCACGAGGACTATTCCAATAAGGACATATGTTATTAGTGATCCTGCTTCGTTTGACTGTTTGGCTGTGGTGGTTGTCATAGGCTCCTCTAGGTGTTATATCATCTTAATCACTATATGATATAACATAAACTGTTTATGTGCAACAATGCCCTAACGGACATCTTCATGCTACACTTTAAGCAGATATGATAGTTGCTGTTGATACCGGGGGAACAAAGACACTAATTGCCAGTTTTAACACTGAAGGCAAGCCGATAAAGAGTGTTCGTTTCCCCACTCCCAAGAACCAACAGGACTACGCAAAAGAGCTTCTCACCACTCTACAAGACTCGTTTAGCGATACGCCGATTGACGCGCTCGTTGTCGCAGTTCCAGGTGTTATCCGAAATGGCGTTGTTAAGTGGTGTGGCAATCTACCCTGGGAAAATTTTAAGCTGCTCGTATTCCTTCAGAAGCATTTTACCTGTCCTATTTCTATTCAAAACGATGCCGACCTCGCTGGTCTTGCAGAGGCAAACAGCATAAAACCAGTGCCAGAACTCTGTCTCTACCTCACAATAAGTACTGGTATTGGTAGCGGCGTAGTTATTAATGGACGGTTAACACCAGAGCTGAGCGGCAGTGAAGCTGGTCACATGATGATTGAATGTGATGGTCGTATTCGCTCGTGGGAGTCCTTTGCGTCCGGCAAGGCAATCTACACTACCTACCAAAAATATGCCTACCAAATAAGCAACAAGCATATCTGGAACAAGATC
>PJQJ01000004.1:27419-31417 GCA_002861585.1 Candidatus Saccharimonadota bacterium
TTAAGACCGATATTGAGCTGATAAAAAAAGAGGTAGAGGCCTGGGAGTTGGTGCGCACAGATCTGAGTAAGCGCTACTCTTTGCCCCTAAATAATGAAGCTATTGAAGATACGCTGGATTCATACCGTGGTTGGCTGCATCGGCGCAGTACCTGCCCCCAATGTTCTCAAAATGGACTGCAAATAAAAACTGACACCTACAGTTGCATTAACTGTAGGTGTCAGTGGCGCGTCAATGATGCACGTCAGTGCCAACTAAAACGCTGGAAACTTATTACTTAAGCAGCGAGATCGAAATCTTGCTTCTTTTTGTCTGCTGTTTTTGTGCGGCGGCTGATTGTACCACCCTTAGCACCAGCAATACGAGCTAACTCGCGGTTTGCAAAGAAACCACCAGTCGTACCCTTTTTGCCACCTTTTGCACCAATACGTGCGTAAAAGTCTGCTCCGTGACGAGCACGGTTAGTCTTAGCGGCAGCTTTACCGCCCTCTTCTGTTCCAGCCATAATAATTTTCTCCTCTGTTTAACTCACATAACTCACACATGATATGTGTATGAATACATATTAACAATGTTAACGCTTTTTGTCAAGGTTTACACAAGCAATTTAATATATTATGGTATGTCTTGCATAAAACCCTTATGTGATATATCATTGGATACATCAGACGCACTGATACAAAAACTAAAAAACGACCCTCACTGCGAGACGGGTCGTTTTTTATTTAAATGCTGATATCTATGCCTTTGATAAGTGCTTCGGCGTAAGTATCGCTTCCTATTCGTATGGCTGGTCTAAGTCTCTCGCAAGCAGCCAAAAATACTTACCATCAAAAAGCCTGCCCTTGCCGCAATCTAAATTACCGTCATCCATCCGCTTATCAAGTTCCTCTACGTAAGGACGGCTCTTATGCCCGGGAAGAATCAGATTGATACCGTTTTCATCCTTAGGTTTACTCGGACATCCTACATAGGGCGTATTATTATCCGCATCGTACCTCCATGCGCTAGCCGGGAAGTTAGTGGTGTTGGGAACATTCTGTATATACTTTTGATAGCCTGCTCTGTCCCTAAGATGATTGATTGGTGGATTTTCAGCTGATATATCCGGAACGCCATTATCTGCCCAGTAATACTCTGGCCACCACGTACTCCTTCCTTCATCAACAAGAGCAGTCTTTAGACCACGTTCAATCTGCGTTGCACCGTTCATAGCCGACGCTACCTCTGCCCGGCGCCGAACCGTCGTGAAGACATTGTAGACAAGTGCTGCAAGCATCCCAATAACAATAATTACTATCAATAACTCAACAATAGTAAAACCTCTTTGCTCGTGGTGTGTGCTTTTTATTTTTGTGCCTGACATAAATCCTGCTCCAATTGTACTGCGTAATTAGCGTGAAGTCCTAGTCAGCAGTAGGGTTTTCCTACGGCAAAGATGCAGTTGATTAAATATTAAAAAGCATACTACCTAGGATCGCCAGAAGCCCCAGGAGAAAAGGTAGTGCGCATATAATAATCAGAGCCATTATTATCTTTACCCACACCTTAGAGGCGCTCCTAAATGCTTTAACGGCTAAGATAATAGCTGCAGATAACGTCGGAATGCCACCAAATACAGAAAGAAAGATAGCAAAGCCTAGTCCATCAAAACCGGACGTACCCTGATCGGCGACTGTTAAGAACGCAGCTCCCAGTACGGCGGCTATAATTGCTAAAACTGCATACTTATTATTGATCTTATCCATTTTTTCGTTTTACCTATATGTTAATTATCTGCTCGAAGAATAAAGCATTTTCACGGAAAAGACAAAAGCCACCCTTTCGGATGGCTTTTGTATAATTCGGCACCGTGCTAGTTTCCCACCAAAAGGCAGTATAATCGCCGCTGCTGGGCTTAACTTCTGTGTTCGGAATGGGAACAGGTGTTTCCCCAGCGCCATGGGCACCGAAGTGAAGGCATTAAGCCCACGCAATAATACTGTCGCTTCGGTGTCCATACAGTGCATGGATGATCAAAAAAGATGTCAATGAATTGTGGTGATAAACACCAATTACTAGTTAAACCTTATCTCATTCACAGTCCCTATGCAAGCATAAGCACACGTGAATGAGAGCATAAAAAGGCAATGGGACTATTAGTACGCTTCGGCTCCATACGTTACCGTACTTCCACCTTGCGCCTATCAAACAGATAGTCTATCTGTGTCCTCATAGGGAAATCTAATCTTAAGGTCAGTTTCGCGCTTAATATGCTTTCAGCGCTTATCTGGTCCGAACATAGCTACTCGGCAATGCCCTTGGTAGGACAACCGATACACCAGAGGTTCGTCCACTCCGGTCCTCTCGTACTAGGAGCAGATCCTCTCAAATTTCCTGACGTCCACACCGGATATAAACCGAACTGTCTCACGACGTTCTGAACCCAGCTCGCGTACCACTTTAATCGGCGAACAGCCGAACCCTTGGAAGGTGCTCCCCCTCCAGGATGTGATGAGCCGACATCGAGGTGCCAAACAGCGCCGTCTATGTGAACTATTGGGCGCTATAAGCCTGTTATCCCCGGGGTAACTTTTATCCGTTTGCGCTGTCGATCCCACGTTCATGTACAAATGTACTAACAGCGGATCACTTACTCCCACTTTCGTGTCTGATCGGGTTGTGGCCCTCACAGTCAAGCTGGCTTTTGCGTATGCACTATCACTTCGATTTCCATCCGAAGCTAGCCAACCTTTGAACGCCTCCGCTACTCTTTAGGAGGCAACCGCCCCAGTTAAACTATCCACCATACACTGTCCCCTAACCGGATAACGGTCAAGGTAAGAATCAAATCACAACAAGGGTGGTATTTCACCGGCGCCTCCACAAATGCTGGCGCATCTGCTTCAAAGGCTCCCACCTATGCTACACATGTTGTAACCCGATTCAATGTAAAGCTATAGTAAAGCTCCACGGGGTCTTTTCGTCCTGGTGCGGACAGACGGCATCTTTACCGCCAATGCACTTTCACCGAGTCCTTCGCTGAGACAGTGCCCACATGATTACTCCATTCGTGCGGGTCAGAACTTACCTGACAAGGAATTTCGCTACCTTAGGACGGTTATAGTTACCGCCGCCATTGACTAGGGCTTCAGTTCGCACCGTGAAGCGCTCCCCTTAACCTTCCAGCATTGGGCAGGAGTCAGCCCCTATACATCCACTTTCGTGTTAGCAGAGACCTATGTTTTTGATAAACAGTTCCGTGGGCTCCTTAGCTGCGGCCCTGTATGCCGCTCTATCGCTAAAAGCTTTTTTCATATGTTCTATATGTCTTATCTCAGTTATTAGATTCGATGTGTTTAAAAAGGTATAGTAATGTCACAAGGGACATATACTAAAACACTAACGCTTTTAGAAACAAAGCGGCATACAGGGCAGACCTTATCCCGAAGTTACGGTCGCTGTATTGCCGAGTTCCTTAGCGAAGGTTCTCTCGTAAGCCTTGGTCTACTCGACCTGAGCACCTGTGTTGGTTTGCGGTACGTGCGGCAACACCCATGCGTACAACTACTTTTCTTGCCAGCACCTTCGCCAGACTCGCGCTCCTAAAAGGAGCACTCGCATTCGCAGCCGTTACACTGCTTAGACGGATATAACCATGAATCCGCTCTGACTAATATGCCGTGAATAGTGTACAAAGTGTTACCGGTACGGAAATATTAATCCGTTGTCCATCGCCTACGCTTAAACGCCTCGGCTTAGGCACGACTAACCCTGGGATGATTATCATCGCCCAGGAAACCTTGCTCTTTCGGCCGACAGGATTCTCACCTGTCTTATGGTTACTCATTCCAGCATTCTCACTTCCTCACGCTCCACCAGACTTTCCAGTCCAGCTTCACTGCAGAGAGGAACGCTCCTCTACCACTTGTAATAAATTACAAATCCATGTCTTCGGTAATATACTTGAGCCCCGTTACATTTTCCACGCAAGATCTCTTGACTAGTGAGCTGTTACG
>PJQJ01000017.1:0-5364 GCA_002861585.1 Candidatus Saccharimonadota bacterium
AGTTACGTGCAATCAACAACCTGCTTGGTAATGTCGTCATTTTTGCTCAAGAGAATAAGCCATCGGATGCTCAGGTTAAAGCACAATTTGAAGCCCTAACGCCACTAACCACAAGTACGTGCGGTGGCTAGTGTCATATCTATGTACGAATCACTTACATAAGCACTATATATGGTGAAAAAACCGATAAAAAGAGTCACTTTTTTACTTCTTATTGCTCTACGTGACTGTTATACTTCTTGTAATGAATAACAAAAGACCAACAGATGATCTTTACTTCGTGGAACTTGAGAAGCAGCTTCAAGCCGCTAAGGATGATAGTGAACTGTTTCAGGCTATTGTTAATGCTCCGTTTCACAATAAATTGATGACAACAAAGTTGGGTCTCGGTGTCACTGTACTACTACTTGTTGACAGTGAGAATAGGACTGTCGATCGTATTGCTCTTTCAAATACTTTTCAAGCTGAAGGGGCTGTACAGATGTCCGCAAAGCCTTTTAATGAAATTCGCATTCCATACGATTATGACCAAAACTACATAGTACAGGCTATCAAAAGTAATGAATATAGACACACGGATGATTGGCAGTACATGTTTATTCCCGAGCTAACGCCACAAGAAGCACGGTTTAATCAGGCTGGTGCAGGAATTGACTGTAGCGTTATCTATCCCCTAAGTGGTGCTCGTGATGGCGGTGCGATGATTTTTAGTTACTTTGAACCATTGCAAAACATTGGTCCCGAACAACACAATTTCATGCGTCGCTACACTAAGCTTGTTGCTGAAGTACTACAGCGACTTGCGCAGTAGCGGCTTAACACTCTCTCCGATAGCAAATTTCGATAAGCCTGCAAGAAGACGAACACTGCGCGTCCTTCCTGTTTCCCATTGAAAAACAGGCAGCACTTTATTCGTTCGTGGATCTTCAACAAATGTTTGATATGTCCATGGAACCCATTTTTCATAGTAAACAAATTCATCTGATCCTTCAGGTAGCCACATAAAATCTTGATGAATAATAAGTCCGTCGTCTTCAACTAGTTCTCGTGAGACTTCACGCAGCACCTGACGCTCCTTGGGGGAGAGCAAGTAGCTGGTGGTAACGTTTGTTACGATTTTTGCTTTGCGATCAATCGGTGGTTTTATACCTTGCTCTGTTATTTCGGCGACGGTAAAATCAACACCTGGCACAACCTTACTCATTAGCGCTTGGTACTCTTCTCTGTGCTCCTGATTACGCAGGTCCTTAGGACGAAATGAGCATGCAAAAACCCACTCATCGTTACCGAGATCGCGTCGGACGCGGTCTATTCCAAGGCTTGGCCCTATGCTGAAGGATCGTCTAAGAACATCGTTTACGAGAGCGGTGGCCCGACGATTCGTCGTAACCTTCGCTTGTTGAGTTGATTCTAGCGCTGGCAGGACAGAGCCGCATGTTGCTTCAACTACCTTGATATCACTAAAGGTGCCATCGAGCCGAAGTTTATTGGGCCCCTGTAGGTCACTTGTGCCGATATCTATCATTGTCGGTTGTTCACCTAAGCGGTCCACTTCGGAAAGTGCGATAAGTTTATGTGATTTATAACGATCAGGTAAGTTAGTCTGTACATCGCGAAGAGCAATGTCCGTAAATAGTTCTTCCATGATAGCTTCATCAAAGTACATATTTCGTAGGATGATATGCTGCCAATAGACTGATATTTCATACAGACTACTATTGGGGTAATTTGGGTAGTGCTTGAGCATCTGTTTTTGCACAGCACGAATCATTAGATTCATTAGATTTCGTGGTTGAATATCACGTCCACGTCGCTCTTGACGATAACGGCAAGCATCGTTTACGACTTCCTTAAGAGGGCTTTCTTGTAGTTCGTAGATAAAGGCCTCGCACATGGCAGCAATAATCGAATCACTACCAGTAGGATCTTTTACTTCTGCTTCAAGGACTCTATGAAGGGCGTTAATGCGGGCTTCTTCAGGTGATAATGGCTTTTCGGAATAGGGTGAATCGGACTCTACGCTCATATGGGATTGTAATTTAATATCTATCTATGTTTTAGTATATAGTATGTCGGAGCAAAATGCCGAACGTATACTACATTTTCCGCCGTTTGAAGGTTCCCTTGCTGAAATAGCCCACATTAAGCGAGGCGCTGAAGTCATGCGTTCCGGTCAAGCTCTTGTTGTCGATAATGACTGTGTCTGGGCTGTCTGGGGAAATCCAGAAGATCCACGATTCTTAAAAGAGGTTGAACGCCTAAAGGGCCGTGACCCTAACCGACCGTATGGATTGACGATATCGACTGCTCAATTCTTAGAACTTGCTGATTTAGATCGGGTTGATCCGTCTGTTCGCCCACTTCTTGAAGATGCAGAAGAACTTGCTGCACGCTTAGGTGCCATGACTTTTATTAGGATGCCCGGTAAGCAGACCAAAATAGTTGAGTGGGGTATGCCGGCAAGCCTTGTTTCACGCGATGATAAGAATTATCCCGTCGTACAGAACTACGATTCTGCTGGCAAGGCAGACGTGGCACAGCTGCTTGAGCTGGCCCGGCAAGACGGACCTGGCGGCAAGGGTATTCGTTTTCCTGCCGTTACATCTCTAAATCGAACCGCACAGAGCGAGATTATAGAGCCTGAAGAGGCAATAACTTTTTCTCGTGAGTTCAGCTTACCAGTTATTGCGGATGAACAAGCCAAAAGGTGTGGAACAGGCTCATATGCCATTATTGAGTTTAACGAGCAAGGAATGTGTCTGCTGCGCGAAGGAAATATTTCTAATGACTTACTGCGGCGATTACTGCACCCCTACCCTCTGCACATATCTCCTGAAGTAAAAAAGGCAAAAGGAGAGCCATTCGATGGATCCGGCATTCCGGAATTAAAAGGTCTTGTAGGCGCAGAGCTGCGCATAGCTCTACTGCATCATTTTGGTTGGGATCGTTGCCCAAAGTAGGGCTCATTCTTGTAATTAGTAGAAAAACATTTTATTATAGGTTTACGGCGGTGCAGTGCTGCTTTGTGAAGTCTTAAGAAGGCTTCACATTCAACCCGAAGGGGTGATGTAGAGTGAGTATAATTCCCGTCGAACCTCTTCGTGAGGGAGACTGGCGTGAGCACGCTCGATGTGCTGGCCATTATGAGCCTTTCTTCGCCCCTTTCGGCGAGCGCCCCCCGTCTCGGGATCGACGCGAACAAGTGGCAAAGGCTCTTTGTCGGCAATGTCCAGTTGCCGCTGAATGCCTTCAGTGGGCGCTGCTGACAGAACAGCGGGACGGAATATGGGGTGGGCTCAACGAGTATGAGCGTCGCCAACTGAAGCGTCGGCGGCCCACCTAGTTGGAGACTCCTCCCGTTCTCTGCTCACCGCCTTAGTCCACCTGCATCTGCACAATGACGTGCATGATGCGGGTGGACTGTTGCATTTCTACTGCTTTTGTTTCTTGCGTCTCTCAGGCATAATAGTAAGAGACACTGTGATGAAGCCAACCTAAAGGGAGAACATATATGCCAGAACCAGAGGCAACTTCTACAGCGCAGACACACTCTGTTAATTACGAAGATCTCTTCTCTCACCTGCCGAACCTTTATCTCATCATTGCGCCTGATGCCCCTCGTTTTACAATTGTTAATGCTAACTTCGCGCATATGCACCAAACAGGCCTAAAGCCCGAGCAATTTATCGGCAAGGCCTTTTTTGATATTTGGCCGGCTGTAACGGATAGGAAAAAAGGAACAGGTATCAGCGATGTTAAACAATCTCTTCTTCGAGTAATTGCAACTGGCAAGCCTGACGAAATGGATGCACTGCAGTATGACATTCCATCTCCTGATGGTAGGACATCTAAAACGTCCTATTGGAAACCAGTTCATTATCCTATTTTAGATAGAAATGGTGACGTTGTGCTCATCCTGCAGTCAAATTTAAATATCACTGACGAAGTGCTTATTAAGCAACAGTTGGATGAAACGCAGGCACAGCTAGACGAAGCACTTTCAATTGGTCTCGTTGGGACCTGGAGCTGGGATATTACAACAAATCACGTTATAGCAGATAAAAATTTGAGCCATATGTTCGGTGTTTCAACAGAGGACGGGGCCAAAGGGCTGCCGCTTGAAGTCTTTGTTAATTCAATTCATTCAGATGATCGTGAACGCATTGAGAATTCAATTGCAAAGACTCTCTATGATGGAGGTGCCTACGAAGCTGAGTATAGAACTGTTTCTAAAGATGGCAGCGAGCATTGGGTTATTGCCCGTGGTCGTATCCAGAAAGATAAAGATGGTAATCTGCTGAAATTTCCGGGTGTGATTGTTGACATCACAGATCGTAAACGAGCTCAGGAAGCAGTCAGTAAAAGCGAAGCCGAACTCAAATTCATGGCTGAATCAATGCCACAAAAGGTATTTATGGCGACGGCAACCGGTGAAGTAGATTACTTTAATCCTCAATGGATGGAATTTACCGGTCTTACCTTTGATGAAATTAAAGGGTGGGGTTGGTTGCAATTTATTCATCCTGATGATCAGGATCCAACGGCAGAAGCCTGGAAGGCGGCTGTCGACAGGGGTGAGTTGTTTCAAGTCGAGCACCGATTTAGGCGTGCTGACGGCGTTTATCGATGGCACCTAAGTCGTGCCCAACCGATGCACGACGCAAAAGGCCGAATTATAAAATGGGTTGGCTCAAACACAGATATTACCGATCAAAAACAGACCGAATTAAATACGGCTTTTCTTGCAAAGGCAAGTAAAATCCTCTCCTCTTCGCTTAATTACGACCTCACTATCAAAAAAGTTGCTAAGCTTGTTGTACCAACTATTGCTGATTGGTGCAGCATAGATATGATCTCGAGCGATGGCACCATCAAACAGGTTATCGTCACCCATAAAGATCCCAAAAAGATTAAATGGGCTCTCAAGTACAGACAAAATCATCCAATAAATTTAGATGATAAGGGAGGCATCGGACATGTTATCAGGAGCGGCAAGACCGAGTATGTCCCTGTCCTTTCTGATGACGACCTTAAGCATCTCGTTCCCAACCAGGCCCAGTTTGATGAGGTGAAAAATTTAGGGCTTGTATCATTCATTAGCGTACCAATTATCATTGATCATGTTGCAATCGGCGCCATTACTCTTGTTAGCGCCGAGCAAAAGCGGTACTACACAACGGTGGAAGTTGAATTAGCAGAAGAACTTGCACACCGAGTTGCTTTGGCTATTAACAACGCACAGTTGTATGAGTCTGCAAAGGAAGAGCTGGAGGTGCGACGACGCCTTGAGCAGGAGCTACTTCGAGCCAACGAGCAGCTTGAAGAGCGGGTTCACGAGCGAACAAAGCAGCTTGAGGTCGCGAA
>PJQJ01000017.1:5549-10485 GCA_002861585.1 Candidatus Saccharimonadota bacterium
TTCTTATTGAAGATCTCCTGTCGTTCTCGCGTGTTACAACGCAGGCTCGCCCATTCGTTCCAGTTGATCTAAATAAGGTAATGGAAGATGTGACTAGTGACCTCGAGACACGGATTTCTGAGACTGGAGGTGCTGTTCAAGTGGAAGATCTGCCAACTGTCATGGCTGATCCTACTCAAATGCGTCAGTTGCTACAGAACCTCGTTGGCAATGCCCTTAAGTTTCATAAGTCTGATGTTCCGCCCGTTGTTCGAGTAAGGTCAGAAGCCGTAACAGCAAAAAGTGGTAAAATAAAAGAGTTTAGACTGACAATTACCGATAACGGTATTGGTTTTGATGAGAAGTACTTAGACAGAATTTTTGCAGTATTTCAGCGTCTGCATAGTAGGGATAGTTATAAAGGAACTGGTATTGGTCTGGCGGTCTGCCGTAAAATCGTTGAACGTCATGGCGGTACCATTACGGCACTCAGTACTGAAGGTGTTGGTTCGACCTTTATTATTACCCTTCCCACAAAGAAACTAAAGGAGAATTCATAATGAGCAAGAATGACGGCATAGTAATTCTTATGGCGGATGATGATGACGACGATTATCTGCTTACCCAAAAGGCACTAAAGCGCAGTAAGCTGTTGAATAAGCTGTATCGTGTTCGTGATGGTGAAGAACTTGTGCAGTACCTCCGGCGTGAAGGTGATTTTAAGGATGTTGAATACGAGCGCCCCGGTGTTATCTTGCTTGATCTTAATATGCCTCGTAAGGATGGACGAGAGGCCCTAAAAGAGATAAAGTCCGATCCAAACCTCAGCGATATTCCTGTCGTTGTCTTCACGACCTCAAAGGCGGAAGAAGACATATATAAATCGTATAAATTAGGTGTTAATTCTTTTATTACTAAACCAGTAACATTTGATAATCTCATTCAAGTTATGCAGACTCTTGGGAAGTACTGGTTTGAGATAGTTGAGCTACCAAAGAATGATGGAACAAAACACAACAGCTAGTAAGATTATGCTTATTGATGATGACGAAGACGATTATTTAATCGTTAAGAGTATCATCTCTAAAATACCTAATGCAGAGTTCCTGCTCACCTGGTGCCATTCTTATGATGATGCCAAGACGATTGTGCAACAGAATGACTATGATCTTTTTCTGATTGATTACCGTCTCGGTGCTCATAACGGACTGGAGCTTCTAATGATAGCTGAGCCGCAAAAACGCGCTGAGCCATTTATTATGCTAACTGGCGCTGGCGATAATGTGATTGAACAACAGGCAATGCAGCTCGGTGCGGCTGATTACTTAGTAAAGGGATCATTTGATGCTGAACTACTGTCTCGTACGCTACGCTATGCCCTGCAGCGTAAGTTTCTCGAGCAGCAACGTATTGAGCAATTGATGGAAGTAAACCGAACGAAAGATGAATTTATATCACTAGCATCCCATCAGCTCCGTACTCCAGCAACAGGCGTAAAGCAGTATGTGGGCATGGTACTAGAAGGCTATGCTGGAGACGTCAGCGAAGCTCAGCGCGACATGCTGGAGAAGGCTTATGAAAGTAATGAGCGACAGCTGAAGATTGTAACGGATCTGCTGCGAGTCACCCGTGTTGATGCCGGTAAAGTACGCCTAACCCGCGATAAGGTCGATCTTGTCGCCCTTATAGAAGACGTCCTTAAAGAACAGAACATGAAATTTTACCAGCGTAAACAGGACGTTACGTTTGAAAAAAATGCTGATCAAATTTTGGTTAACATCGACCAAGATAATTTTCGCATGGCATTTGAAAATCTAATTGATAATGCGAGCAAGTACTCTGAAGAGGGAAAGACAATTACTGTCTCTATTCAGAAGCTCGGCAAAACGGTAACAATTTCAGTTGCTGATCAAGGCGTTGGTATTGATCCTGCTGACTTCGATAAATTATTCCAGAAGTTTTCTCGTATCGACAATCCCCTTTCTACTCTTGTTGGTGGCACGGGACTAGGTCTCTACTGGTCACAAAAAATTGTTGACCTGCACGGCGGTAAGATCGAGGTCTCGTCGGAAAGGGGCAGGGGGACTACCTTTACGGTAACGTTGCCTGAGTAGGGTCATAGGCCTCTGCAACGATCTGAACAAGCTCAGGAAGACTACTCGCAACGGTAGCACCAGCAGCGCGTAGTTGCTCTGTCTTGGCAGCCGCTGATTCATATTCAGATCCCATTATCGCTCCTGCATGACCAAGCTGCGTCTCGGGAGGCGCACTATGGCCAACAATATAAGCAAAAAGCGGTTTTGTTATATGAGAGCGAATATATGCTGCTGCTGCCTGTTCATCTGCTCCGCCAATTTCACCGATAAGAACGATATGTGATACATTCTGATCGGCTTGAAATTGTCTTAGACAATCAACAAACGACGTACCGCGGAGTCGATCACCGCCGATTCCAACAATATAGCGTTGACCAATTCCTTTAGCGGACAACGATGCCGCAGCTTCATAGGTGAGTGTGCCAGAACGGCTGACGACGGCAACTGAACCGGGCAGACCAATGGATTCAGGTATAATGCCAAGCTTGATTACTGAGGGTATCAGGAGGCCAGGACAGTTAGGGCCAACAATAAGCGTCCCCGCTTCTTTCGCTTTTTGCAGGACTCCCAGCATATCATGGACAGGAATGCCTTCAGTGATGCAGATAATAAGTTCTATGCCCGCCTCTATCGCCTCCTCCATCGCTGCCCTTGCAAACGGTGCAGGAACAAAGATAATACTAATTGATGCTAAACACTCGTTTTTAGCCTCGGCAACAGTATTGTAAACCTCTACACCATGAATAGACTCTCCGGCTTTTCCGGGAGTGACGCCTGCCATAACACGCGTCCCCGCTCTTAGCATCTCTAGCGTATGAAATGCACCATGCTTTCCTGTTATCCCCTGCACTATTACTGCTGGGTTATCAAAGAGTAGATCAAACATTCTGTACCTCCTCAACAGCGGCCTTTATGCAGTCATCTAGACTTGGCAGTACAGCGATACGTGCGTCTTGAAGAATACGTTTGCCTTCAGCTTCATTTGTGCCAGCTAAGCGAATAAAGAGTGGTGGCAGCTGCTCGACATGCTCCCTTGCGCCAATAACGGCTTGAGCAACTTCATCACATCGTGTAATGCCAGCGAATATATTAATCACAATTGCCTCTACCTTCGGTAACTTGGCGATCTCACCGAGGGCATTAATCATGCCTTCTACGTTCGTACCCCCACCGATATCAAGAAAGTTTGCTGGTCTTTCAGACGTAGCCGCTATAGCATCGACTGTTGCCATAGCTAATCCAGCTCCATTAGCCATAGCTCCTATTCGCCCTTGCTGATCAAGCACGACAAATTGATGAGACTGCTGCTTGTCTTCGAATCCTCGAGCACTATGACGAAAGGCAGCTGCGGGATCGAGTTCAATTTTTGCATCCGCACAGACGAGTTGCAAATTCTTGGTTAGCACCAGAGGATTTATCTCTACTAAAAGGGCATCTTCGATGGTAAAAGTCATCCACAAGCTAGCAATAACCTGTTCGAGTGATTCGCGGAGTGTTTCTGGCAGCTCGAGGTGATTTCGTAGCTGCTCTATCTGCTGAGATGTGGGTTGAGCAGTAAGGGGCAGTTTTAGGAGTGATGATTGATCACCTTGGCTGTTGGCTTCTATATCAATGCCGCCCTCTTTCGATGCAACAAGCGTCATCACGTGAGCGGATGAGTCGATTGTCAGGGCGAGATATAATTCTCTCTTAATTTCCAGAGCCTCTTCGGCCAAAATGGCCGTTGGAATGAAGCCGTAAATCTCCCTTTGTAGGAGCTCATTAAAGAGTTGCTGGACTTCTCTTTCAGTCTGGGCTGTTCGTATACCTCCAGCCTTACCTCTACCGCCAATCGGTACCTGCGATTTTAGTACCACCGGTAATTGAAGAGTGTCCGTAAGGCTTCCCTCGCTGATTAGGAGTCGGCTCACTGGTAATGGTGCACCGTGCTCTTTGAGTAACTGTTTTGCTTCGTATTCAAGTAGTTTCATAGTTTGTACTTTCTATCTTACAGCACAAGTCTCGTCTGATGTGCTGAACTTTTGCTGAGGCACGGTATAATGACAGGTAAAGGAAAGTATTGCTCGTGAAATTCAGACACAAAATACATTCATTCGAGGTGGTCGCTTTTGTCACGGGATTTGCCTTGTTAGCATTCGAGCTTGTTGCCTCACGGATTTTAGCTCCTACGATTGGCAGCTCAATCTATATCTGGACAAGCGTTATTGGAGTAATTATTGCTGCACTCTCACTTGGATATGCCTTTGGTGGTATTCTTGCCGATAAACGGGTAGCCCCTGCTGATATCGCGTGGCTCCTGCTGGCGAGCGCTGGAGGAATTTTGGTGACGCTGATTATGTCTGATGAGATGCTCAGTATCATCAGCTCTTCTATCTCTGATTCGCGCTTGCAAGGGGTGCTGGCGTCGATACTGCTCTTTTTACCTGCGAGTTTTTTGATGGGTATGATTAGCCCCTACCTTGTTCGCTTATATACGACCTCGATAAGTACAACTGGACGCTCTGTTGCCTTACTGAGTGCACTTAATTCTGTTGGCGGTATTCTTGGTACGTTCTGCGTTGGGTTTGTATTCTTTGCGTATATCGGTTCGCGTGAAACGCTACTACTACTGATTATCATGCTTATCGCAACTAGTTGGTTAATACTGCCGCGTGTCCAGACCAAAGGTCGGTTGATTACAACGAGTGCCTTGCTGCTCTTTATGGTTTTAGGGAGTATACAGGCTACCTCGCCACGGGTGCTTGCGGCTATCGATACTCCATCAGCTCATTATGAGGTTTTAGAACTTCATCGGGATAATCGCCCTTTACGAGCGATTGCAACTGGGCCGGGAGGACTGCAGTCGGGTGTCTATCGTGATA
>PJQJ01000017.1:10501-15468 GCA_002861585.1 Candidatus Saccharimonadota bacterium
ATTCTCCTATACTAAGAAGATTGCCGGTATTATTGAGCAGGCAGAGGCTAAGCGGCGCATTCTTATCCTTGGGGGCGGTACATTTACCCTGCCGCAGTATCTCGCCAAGGAGTATCCCTCTTCAGAAGTAACGGTCGTTGAGATCGATCCAGAACTCCTATCTATTGCACGCGAATACTTTTATTTTGCAGATCAGCCAAATCTTACCGTTAGGACTGAGGATGCGAGAACGTTTATGAATACCAATCAGCAACAGTACGATGTTATTGTTCTTGATGTGTTTTCTGATACCACTCTGCCCTTTGCGCTCACCACTTCTGAGTTTGCTCAGCGTCTTGAAGCTTCACTTACACAGAATGGTTTTGTTGCTGCTAACGTCATTGGTGCAGTAAATAAGCAGTGTGCTCCCCTGTTAACGGCCGTGCATCGGACGTTCACACTGCCACTTCCGGCAGCAACCGTCTTTCCTCTGGTTGATCCAACACTGCAAAGGAAGCAAAATAGCATTATCGTGTATGCAAAAGAGGAGCCAAAATGGCTCGACACTGCTGGATCGACTGATGCTCTAAAACCTACTGGAACTATCCTGACTGATAATTTTGCACCTATAGAACGTCTGACGCAGCAGTGTAAGAACGGCTAGAGCAGTGTCTTAATAATGGGCTCGTTCGTGCTCGGCAAGATGTTTCGTGCGACGAATTCATACAAGCCACACTACCGCTTATAGGCATTAAGGCTATTAGCTCCTCACACGACATGATTGGATACATGGATACTCCTGAGGGACAAACATGGCATGAACGGTTTGAAGAACGCAAAAAGATTCTGCTTGGCCCTCATCCCGAAGAGATAATTGGCCATTGATCAGTCTTTATTGTATAGAATATTGACTTAACCGTTTTATTGTAGTATAGTAATTCTTAATAAGGAGTTACTATGCTACTAAAAGAACTGCACAAAGTGTCTGAGATCGATAACCGTATCAATACGCTTCATAAGGAGCTTATTCAGCTCTATAACGAGCGATCAAAGCTAATGCAGTTGAATGAGCAAGCAATCTCTAAAGACGCTAAGGAGAGCAACACTCCAGTCGTTGCTCAGGCAGATGATGACAAGCGAGAAGATTGGGCCGAAAAGAAACACCAACAGCTCGAGATGGCTTGGAACCTGCTTGATATAAGTATCCCTACCTATCGCAAGCTGCAGGATAAGCTACTTAAAGCCTATGATGTTATTGAAAAGATCGGCACAACTCGTCCTGAAATAGCCGAATCGATGGATGTACTCCTAGTACCGCCAACAAAAGTTATGGGCTTTCCTGTTAAAAAACGTTTTCGTCAGCAACAGAGCTTCGTAACAGGTTACGATAATATAGCTAAAGACGTCAAAAAGGCGCAAGGTTCAAGAGAATGGCGCATCCTTGTTATGTATGCAGATCGCGAAGGCCTCTACTTAGGTAAACCACAGACGATCATTGAAGAACAAGCGTACATGATTGGTGAATTTGATGCTCGTGCTCTAGGCGCTCAAGAATACATGGCTCTATCTTTGCAGCTTAAGAATCCAATCGATGAGGGAACTTCAACTATATTACTCAAGAACTTTAGCGGCCAAGGTTCTGCCCCGTGTGCAACATTTGCTCGAGGCAGCTTCAGTATCCAGTCTGATGAAATCTGCGGTATCTTTGGTGATGATCGCTTCCGTCCTGCTGTTGAAATAAACTAGTCCTATTCAGAGTAATTGTAATCGAAGACAACCGGCTTAAAGCACTGTTCGCCTTTAGGGTGTGAATAGGTGCTGACGTAGTTTAACTCGGCCGAATCCATTGCTGGTGTAACATTGTATCGTGAGTTCTTTTCGTTCTGCCAGGTCACACAGAGCTCATACCTAAACTGAGTACTCTGACCAGAGCTATAGAAACAATCATTGTTATAAGGGAGTGCGGGTGCAGCTGATGAAGGTTTACCACCTAAAGGCATAGGAGCTGGCTTAATGTTATTACGACATTCATCTTTGTTATCCTTGCCCTCTAGAATTCGGTAGCGTACGAGGTTCTTATCAACGAGTATCTTGGCATCCTTGTTGTAATCTTCAAAGCTTAACTGCTCTAGTGATTCAGGAAGCTTATCGTTTTCACGGGTGTAATTTTGGATCTCTCCATCGAGATTGCTAAGGTTGTTTTCGATAACTCGGTCTGTCCTAGAGCGAAAACCAGCGACCAGAGGACCGGCAGCAGCTGCTATTAGGGTAACCACCGTAATGCCTACTACTATCCAAGGAAAGAGACGAGCGACTCTGGCCAACCGGACAGGATTAATGATACGAATAAAGAACAGGAGACCAAGCAGGCCTACTGCAAGTGACGTACCAATAACCACTAATTTTTCGTCGGTTGATCCAAGGTCGATAATGATCGAAAGCGTCGTTACGACGACAGCTATAAATGAACCAAGCATCGCTATAAAAGCCAGGACGGCATGAATCACCATGATTACTGCCTGAAAACCGTGTTTATTTTCTGGCTCTTTTTTAGAGTAGAACCTATCAGCTAAGACAGCCGTTGGTAGAAGACATACCAGTATGGCAACAACGTATACGGTTGCATCGGATGATTCATTTTGATCAAGAATAAAATGAGCCAGTGTAATTCCAAGCAGGACGCTCAGGGCCACAAGAGTAACACTCCAAAGGGCATAGCTGAGCCACTGCCACACAATTAGTACCGCCCCACCCTTCTGCTGCGCTGTTCCAAGAACATCAACCGAAACTGGTTGCTGCTCAGCAGTTTGTTCAACCGTATTCTCACCCTGCGGTTTTAAAACGGTCTCTTTTTGATCGCTTTCCATAGACTCCCTCACTTAATGCTTTTGATAATATTCCTTTTATAACTTTTGCACAACAGCAATACTACCCCTAATAATCCGAGCGGAGTATAATAGAGTCGATGTTTAAGAATCTCTTTTTGCGTAATATCAGAGCGGCTGATTACTTAGAGCTGTTTTTGGTTTCGGCTATATCAAGCCTGCTGTTGGTGCGATTCTTTTTAGCAATAACGGGATATCCTCAGGTTGGTGGTGACGAGCTACATATAGCCCATATGTTATGGGGTGGCTTCCTGATGCTGATAGCCATGATACTTATGATGGCCTTTCTTGGTAGTCGAATTCAGCGAGTAGCAGCAATAATCGGTGGTATTGGCTTTGGCGTTTTTATTGATGAAATTGGTAAGTTTATTACGCACGATAATAACTACTTCTATCAGCCTGCAATTGCACTTATTTACGCAATATTTATCGTCTTGTTTCTCATTTTTCGATACCTTAGTCGCAAGATTGAGCTGAAGTCGAAGGAGTATGTCCTCAATGCTCTCGTGCAACTTGAAGATGCAGTCCTGGACGATATGGACACAAGCGAGAAAAAAAGAGTCCTAGCGCTGCTGCGGCAAGCAGATGAAACAACTCCATTGACACAAGATTTACTGGCTCTACTCCCTAACGTTCGATCTTATCCAACAAAAGAGACGCAGTACTTACTATCATTCAGAACATGGATCGATAAGACGTACAGTCGGTTGCTACACATGCGATATGCAAACCGCACGGTTAAGCTATTCTTTATCCTTGAGGCTAGTCTCTTTTTGGCTGGTGTATCGTTGTTGATCATAAACACGCTAGTTGATCTTATACTTGGCTATAAGGGCCTCGACAACCCACAGCTACCTATCATTATTGGTGAGGTTATTTCCGTCGGTATCGCTGCTGTATTTGTCTTCCTGGGAGTGCTTCGATTCCCTCAATCACGACTAAGTGCGTATCAATACTTTCAGCAAGCAACAATTGTCCAGATTTTTTTAACGGAATTCTTCGTCTTTTACCGGGAGCAGTTTGGTGCATTACCATTCTTCTTGTTTAATCTCTTTGTCTTTATCGCGCTTCGAACGATCATCCGTGCGGAGGAGCGATTACGACAAAAGTCATCATAAGGGTTGCGAAAAAAAGAGGTTTTAGCAGTTATAATAGGACTCCTGCTCGAACAGCAATGGATGAATCTTTCGAGTGATAAACGTAAAGAGATGCAAGTTCTTTATCTGAGGTAGTAGTTTGAGACCCTTGACTATATACTTGATGTATGAGTCCCCGAGTCTCAGAGATACTACATGATAAAACATTCCTCGTGCACTTTATTCCAACTGTGCTTATTTTAATTGTTGGGCTTGGCGCGACTATCTGGGGATATAGTGTTGCTCATGAAACGCTTGCTCGTGATCGACGACAAATCATTAATGCAATTGCAAATGATATTGAACGATCGGTTGGAAATCGTTTTATGCTCTATGAAGAGATTTTGCGAAGCGGTGTTGGATTCTTTGCGGGTTCCGAGAATGTTACGCGCAGTGACTGGCAACGGTACGTTGATACTCTAGAGATTAGAATGCGCTATCCTGGTATCAAAGGTATTGGTGTCGCGCCGATTGTACTTGAATCTGAGTTGTCCACGCATGTTGGGCAGGCTACATCCGAGGGTATTGAACAGTATCAGGTGGTACCTACTTCTCAACGTGATGTGTACTCGCCTATCCTCTATCTAGAGCCGAATGATACGCATAACCAGCAAATGTTGGGATATGATCTGTTTAATGATCCCATAAGGCGGCAGGCTATGGAGGAAGCACGCGACTCTGGTAGGGCATTTTATACTGACAAACTTGATCCTATCAATCAAGTAAGTTCCGATGATCAAGCAAACTTCATGGTCTTTTTGCCCTATTACCGCCAGCAGCTCCCTACCGATACTACCGATCAACGCCGTCAAGCAATTGAGGGCTTTGTATTTGTCCCATTACATGCTGAAGACTTTTTTAATTATGTCTTTTCCCAAAGCAATGATATACGCAATGTCGGCTTGCGGATCTATGCCAATAAAAAGGATGCAGAGCATCTTATATATGAAAATGATAACTATAAGAA
>PJQJ01000017.1:15845-22175 GCA_002861585.1 Candidatus Saccharimonadota bacterium
ATGAAAGCAATGAGCGGCAGCTGCAGATTATTAATGATCTACTCTACGTTGCTAAAGTTGAAGCAGGAAGGATTATCTTAACAAGGCGTATGGTTAATCTTTCAGAACTAGTGAGTAAGGTTGTTGATGAACAGCGCAGTAGCGCCGACGAAAAGAACATAACCGTTAAGGTGAAATTACCACCAAAGCCTCTCTATGCTTCTATAGACCAACACACAATGTGGATGGCGGTTGAAAATCTAGTTAGTAATGCAATCAAATACACACACAAAAACGGCAATGTTAGGATAACACTACGAACACAAAGGGATCAAATTTGCCTTATTGTAACGGATACAGGCATTGGCATATCAGAGGAGCAGCAAAAGGATCTCTTTAAGCAATTTTCTCGTATTCCTAATGAGTTAACACAGGAAACAACGGGAAGCGGTATTGGGTTATTTTTAGCTCGGCATCTTGTTGAATTGCATGGAGGTACCATAACCGTGAAGTCACAAGATGCTAAGGGTTCGTCATTTGTGATATGGCTTCCTGGCTCACTTCGTGTAAAAGCACCAAAGAAGAAGTAATGTTAGAATAAAAAGTGGTATTATAAGATTATCGGTTTAAACTCAAGCGAAGAGGTATTAGAGATAGATGGCCCGCATTCTTATTATCGAAGATGAAAAAATCTTAAACCAAGCATATAAGACAATCCTTGAAAAAGAAGGATATGATGTTGCATGTGCATATGATGGTGCTGAAGGACTTGAGGTTGCAGAGAGCTTCAACCCTGATCTAATCCTATTGGACCTGCGAATGCCGAATGTGGATGGCGTTGAGTTTTTGCGTCAGTATAATCTTACTGAAAAACATCCGAACGTTCATGTCATTGTTTTTAGTAATTTCGACATGCAAAAAGAAGTTGATGAAGCATATGCACTCGGTGCACAACGCTATATCCTTAAAGCGTGGGCTTCGCCAAAAGATCTCGCAAAAATTGTCGAACAGACGCTGACATCTTCAGAGGAATAATAGTCCTCTATCTATCACCTATCGCAAGACTAATAGCCTAAGCTTCAACACTGCTTAGGCTATCTTCGTTGATAAGGGTCAGTAGTTTAGTCTTGTCGACTGTATAGCGTTTATTGCGATACGAGATAACACTGCGGCGCTTTAATTTGTTTAGCTCGAGTGCTGTTGTCTCGCGAGTAAGACCAATATACCCAGCTATATCTTGCTGTGTTAGATTAAGATTAATTTCGTACTTGCCCGATTCGGTAGGAGCGCCATAACGAAGCATCAGATGGTGCAGAATGTAGGCTATTTTGTCCTGAGCTTTTGGTTGCTGTAATGCAGTGATACGTATGAGGGATGTTGAGTAGTTAGCAATAGAATACTGGAGCATGTACTCCATTGCTTTTTTGTTTGATTCCAAAAATGGCATCAATTTATCACGCGAGATGAGATACATTTCAACGTCGCTAAGAGCTTCGTAGTAGTACAGGGCAACTGAATTCGGATCATTCGGCCATACCAGTGGGAAGAGCTCATTATTGCTGATGAATGTTGCTATCTTTTCTTCACCAAGTTCCGTAATGCTATATGCCTTAATAACACCACGTTTAATAAAGTAGGTGTACTGCGGTAGCTCACCCTGATAGAGTACAATTCTCCCTTTTGGAAATTTCCTAAGGGGGCAGCTAAGTAAAAATAGTTTAAACTCTTCGGTTGTGTGGATCATTGGTTGGCTTGAAATTACTTTCTATATATAACTTTACTCTTATTTTGCAAATAATGTAAGATTTCTTACCTAAAACATGTAATGGATTCTACAGCTAGATCTTCATTCCACCCCTATACTAATGGTATAGAAAAGGTGCGAATCATTATGAAAGATTATTTTAACAGAGTGATGCACATAGAGAAAATGGGAGGGTTTATGTATCGCATTATGAATAATCAGAGATTAAAAACTTCTATTCATGGCTTTTTAGCTCGCAAACTAGATCAGTACCCTGACATACGATCCGAATTTCCTGCAACTGAGCAAAAGCGTGGCTTCTTGGCTAGCAAATCGATAGTTCATAAAAATGATAACGTCTACCAACCATGCCTTCGCCCCGGCGAGTTCATCTTACGAAATTATTAAATCATTTTCATGATTATGCCTATGCTTAATACGCTACAATAGCGTATATGCGATTACTTAGTTACTCGGCACGAAAAAAACTGATTATTGATCTTTTTATAGGTGTATTTTGCATTGTCACTATCAGTTATATTATTGTCGCACTTATGAATTCCAAAACGTTTCAGTTGTTTGGTGCAATCGTACCTCGCGTAGCGACGGAGTCAAAGGTTGTCGCACTGACGTTCGATGACAGCCCTGATCCAGGAGCGACTGAAGAGCTTCTGTCTATTCTTGAAAGGACAGATACAAAAGCAACGTTCTTTCTTATTGGTAAGCAGATGAATAAACATCCTGAGCAGACAGAAAAAATTATCACTGCCGGTCATGAGCTTGGCAATCACACATATACTCACTACAGCTTGACCTTTCAGTCACCGGATCTTATTAAGAGGGAGATTGAGCTAGCGGATAAGACTATTCGCGCTTTTGGCTACAATAAGCCGACTCATTTTCGTCCACCATATGGAAATAAATTACTGCTGCTTCCCCTTTACCTCCATATGACAGATCGAAATACAATCATGTGGAATATTGCTCCAGATGATCATCCCACAATCGCCAGTAACGCGGAGTATATGGCCGATCATGTCGAAGAAGAGATCTCTCCTGGTTCTATTATCGTGATGCATCCTATGTATAAACACCGCAAAGAATCTTTAAAGGCGGTTGAACCAATTATCAACCGCCTTAAGGCAAAGGGTTATACGTTCGTGACGGTTAGTGAACTGCTTACCTATCAGAAGCAGTAGCCGCTCTAAAAACGTTCACGAATGTGGCTCATGCTGAACTCCCATTCAGCATCAACTTTTTTGTGTGGGTTAAAGATATTGTGCGGATCAAAGATATCCTTAACGGCTTTGAAATGTCCAACGACTTCCTCACCGTACATCTGTTTCAGCCATGGACCGCGAATCATACCGTCGTTATGCTCTCCTGAGAGTGATCCTCCATAAGATAAGACGAGATCGTTGACCTCCTTCATTGCAGGAGCAAGTTTTGCACGTTCACTCGCCTCTTCAATCTTCATTAATGGAATAATGTGGAAGTTTCCATCACCCATGTGTCCAGCTATTGTCGCCATAAGCTTGTACTTTTTGATAATCTGACGCAGCTTCGGGAGAGCTTCGGTTAGATGGTGTGGCGGAATGACGAGATCATCGATGAAAGGTGCGGTGTGCTTGTCTTTTACTTTCGATCGGAGCAGGCTAAAGCTTTCGCGGCGCATAATCCAAAACTTCTCTGACTTATATTCGTTTTCGTCGCGCTCCATTGCCATCTTGTATGGCTTAAGCCGCTCGCGCATTGCATTAATTTTTTCGGTTACTTCTTCCTGTGTTTCACCAGTAAATTCAATCATCAAGATCAGTTTCGGAATACCCTTAAAGAGCATGAAGAAGTCTGGAATAAGTTGCAAAGCTAGTTTCACCCAACGGACAAAACCGAGGCGCTTTAGAAATGATGGGAAAAACTTAAAGCTCAACCAAAGGGTATTATCATCAAATGATTCAAAGGTGGCAGGTTTGTGCTCGAGAACGACATTGATTACTTCACCTAGCTTATCGGTATTTTTCATAAAACAGACCAAAAGACCTGAATGCTCTGGTTTTGGAACCAGGTTAACCTTAATGTCGGTAATGACACCGAGAGTTCCTTGGGCGCCGACGATAGCTTTAGTTAGATCAAATATACCCGTCTCTCGATCCCACACATCCCATAGGTGGTATCCGGTTGAATCCTTGCTGACATTTGGTTTTGCTGCTTTTATCTGGTCGTAGTGGGTCTCAAGAAGTTCGAAGACACCCTTGTAGACGCTGCCTTCAAAATCATTTTGAGCAATTTTTGCGTCTAGCTCTTTTTTGTTGAGCGGCTTTATACAGTACTCATTACCATCAGCTAACACAACATTTAGCTCGGTCACATAATTAGCTGTTTTTCCAAATTGAAGTGACTTTTCACCACCTGAGTTGTTACTGACCATACCGCCTACCGTACAGAGTGCACGGCTAGCTGGATAACTAGGGAGGATACTACCGTACTTTAGTGTCTGCTCATCAAAATCCCGGTAAAAGGTGCCTGGTTGGGCGTGCGCCTGAGTTGCACTGACTGAATGAACAGTATTCATGTAGCGCGTAAAGTCAGCAACAATTGATTGACCAATTGCGCCTCCTGACATATCAGTACCGGCACTGCGTGGTGTGAATGAGAGTTCTGGGTTCTTCTCTTTGTTATCGATGATAAATTTAACGATTGACTGAACATCTTGAGAGTCTTTTGGAAAGACCACGACGTCCGGCGTGAGTTCGAACAGACTTGCGTCGTGCGAGTAAAAGTCACGTGTTTCACTCGTCGTATCGATATCGCCCTTAAAAATTGCTTTTAGCTTTTCCTGTAATTCCATGCAATAAGCATACCCGAGGCACAGCAATTAGCACAAGCGAAATTAAAAATCCAGTCCTAAAGCCTACAGCTTATGTTGCCAAACTAATGACTCTCGTCGCTCAAGTACTGTACAATAAGTGCAACATGAGGGGTACTGGTTGTAATGAAAGTAAAAATTGAGATTGATATAAAAACGTTCGTAACTTTTTTTGCCGTTTTTGCTGGCTTTGTACTTGCTGGTTATCTGCTGACAAAACTGGTGACGCCGCTAACAATCATTTTTATATCGTTCTTCTTGGCGCTCGCTCTTAATCCTCCTGTTACGAAACTAGTTAGCTATCTTCCTGGTCATAGCCGTGTCGGCGCAACTGCCATTGCTTATGTAGGAGTTGTACTAGTCCTTGGCGGTTTTGTTGTTATTGCTGTCCCCCCGGCTATAAAACAGACTGTTAGCTTTATCGAACAGACCCCAAGCTATTTTGAGACAATTCAACGACAGCAAGACCCAGCAAGAGAATTTTTATCTCAGTATGGCCTAGAAGGTCAGTTGGATACTGCACTTGAGAATGCTCAAGACCGTGCGGCAGGCGTTGCTGCACAGATTGGTGGTACTTTTGTTGATAGTGTTGGCTACTTGCTAAACGGAGTTGTCGTTCTCTTTACTATTCTCGTTCTGACCTTTTTGATGCTGATCGAAGGACCAACATGGATGAGACGTTTGTGGTCAATATATATTGATGAAGATCGTCGCGATCGTCATCAGAGAATTGTGCACCGCATGTATCGGGTAGTGACGGCTTACGTTAACGGTCAAGTTCTGATTGCTGCAATTGCTGCCGGAAGTGCTATGGTCGTCCTGGTGCTGCTCAGTACATCGTTTAATGTGCCGTTTACTGCAGCGCTCCCGCTGGCTGCTATCGTCTTCCTGACAACGATGATACCAATGGTTGGATCAACTATTGGTGGAGGTATTATTACTATCGTACTGCTCTTTAATGATGTGACTGCTGCGGTCATCTTCTTGGTCTTCTTTGTTGTCTATCAGCAAATTGAAAATAACCTAGTACAACCAATCGTTCAGTCAAAAAGTGTTGAGCTTTCTGCTCTTGGCGTGATCACCGCTGTCATAATTGGCATATACCTAGCCGGAATCCTCGGTGGACTCGTTGCTATTCCGGTTGCTGCTTGTTTGAAAATTCTTATCAACGAGTACTTGGCATCACGAAAGCGGCATGTGGTCGACCAAAAGGCGTCAGTGTTTAGTAAAGTTAAGAAAACGCTCGCACAGCAGGGCTAAGAGGCCAACTATGAGCGATGCCAGATAGCGCCGTGGGCGCTATCTTTTATTGCCAGGCCTTGGCTCAGCAGTTCATCGCGCAGTTTATCAGATGTCTCCCAATCCTTCTGCTGGCGCGCACGTTGACGGTCATGAATAAGAGATCGTTGCTCGTCAGTAATGTCTGGAGTTGCCTCAATAACAGCAAGACCAAGTGTCTTATCAATCTCGCTCAAAAAGATGTTGAAAGAATGTAAGTCCTCAGTCATTAAGACTGATCCTTCAATAGTACTGAAGGCCTCTTCGACTGCTGATAGCGCAAGCGGGGTATTAAGATCATCGTTCAGTGCGTTCTTAAGGGCTTGTCTTGCTGTTACTATCGCCTCTTCAACCCTACTAGGTGCGTTATTATCATCAACAATAACGTCATCAATAGACTGCCAACGTAGTTCTGCAACTCCACGCCAATGTTTCAGGCGTTGACTTGCTGCTTGCAGGTTAT
>PJQJ01000017.1:22303-22538 GCA_002861585.1 Candidatus Saccharimonadota bacterium
ACGCCGTCAACCGTCAGATGGTTATTATGCAGCCAGTAATTAACGAACTTCTCACCGGTTGCGGCTTCACTTTGAGCTATTTCATTAGTGTGATGTACTGGAATATGATCGATGCCACCCGTATGGATGTCAATCGTATTGCCGAGTTTCGCCATAGCCATAGCTGAACATTCAATATGCCAGCCTGGAAATCCCTTGCCCCATGGACTGTCCCATTCCATATCACGCTGTTCAT
>PJQJ01000017.1:22600-25814 GCA_002861585.1 Candidatus Saccharimonadota bacterium
ACCCGTGCACCAGCCTGAATACCCTCAAGATCAAGATTAGCAAAAGTCGCATACTGCTCGTATAAGCTAGTATCAAAATAGATACCGTCGGAAATACGATAGGTGTAACCCCGCTCCTCGAGCAGCTTCACGAGTGCGATCTGTTCTGGTATAAAATCAGTCGCTTTCGTGAGATGTTCAGGGGCAAGTAAGTTTAGTTTCTGCATGCCTAGTAAAAAGTCTTCGCTGTAGCGCTTGGCGACGTCCCATGCGGTGACGCCTTCACGTCGTGCACCCTTTTGCATCTTATCCTCACCACTATCAGCATCACCCTCGTTCTCTCCGGTTAAGTGACCGACGTCGGTGATGTTCATCACCCGTTCCACGGTGTAGCCGTTTAGAAGAAGCGTGCGAACGAGCGTATCCCAGCGAATATAGGCAACCCAGTTACCGATATGTAAGCGGTTGTATACGGTTGGGCCACAGGTATAGAGCGTTACTCGGTCCTCGCTCAGCGGTGTAAACTCTTCCAGTTGTCTATGGGGCGTATTAAGCAAGCGCATATCAGAAACTCTCTCTTAGGGCTTTATCAACTGCCCCAATCAGTTCAGTTTTAATCTGCTCAAAGTTCTCATAAACTCTAAATCCAGCAGCAAAAGCGTGACCACCACCCCCAAAGAAACCGCCGATAATTTCTGCGACAGGTGCATCAGGGTTAGTACGAATTTTTCCTGTTACCTTTCCATCTGGATAGGTTTTGATGGCGATAGCGACCCGAACCTTCTCAACGAGGCGCATCTCGTCAAGGACAAGCATGCTTGGATTGTATTGATCGCTAAACTCTTCTATCTCGTTCCATGGGATATGAATAAGAGCGAGTTGATCATCGAGGAAGTACTCAATACGCTCAATCAATTTACCTTTGTATGCAAGAATTTCAGGGGATTTCTTCATGAATTCGCGGCGACGGTTCTCGAGTTCATTGATTGAAGCGCCCTGTTCAACCAGTGACGCCACGGTATGAATCGATACAGCAGACGTATTCGGTGTCGTCAGGCCTAAACTATCGGAAAGAATTGCCAGTATCATGTGCTCAGCTGCTTGTGCATTAATCTGCCATTTCAGTTCAGTCGCAATAGCAAAAATAAGCTCTCCCGTTGCAACGGCTTTTGGGTTGGTAATGGTGATCGTTTCAAAGCGTAAGTTGCCAGCCGTCTCATGATGGTCTAGTACAATCACAGGTACTCGTTCGAGTGCTGCTCGTTGCGCAGGTATAATAGCTCTTTCTAGCAGCGTTTCACTCGCAGTATCAACTATGATGGCTGCATCAAATGCACGAGGCCAGTCTTGAGAGACACGGTCCCAACCCTTCGCATAACGAAGATACTTTGGTATATCGACTGGACAGTATAGGAGTACTTCTTTTCCCTGATCGCCAAGTAGTTCTTCTAGCGCAAGTGCGCTGCCCAAAGAATCACCGTCTGGGTTTTCGGCTTGTATAACAATGATGCGCTTCGCTCCACTGAGCGCTTTATCTATCTGATCGAACATAACTTCTCTTATTGTAGCAGTTTATAGTGTTTGGCGGCCTTCAAGAGCGTGAGAAAGTGTTATTTGATCGGCATACTCTAAGTCAACACCCATTGGTAAACCGCGAGCCAATCGAGAGACACGGACACTAATGCCCTGCTCTTCAAATTGTTTTTGCAAAAAGAGTGCCGTCGATTCGCCCTCGACACTCGCATTCATAGCGAGGATAACCTCTTGCACTGCATCGTCTCCGATTCGCTGGAGTAGTTCCTGAATATGTAGCTGCTCAGGCCCAATACCGTCTATTGGGCTAATAACACCACCAAGAACATGATACGTACCCTTGAATTGATTCGTTCTCTCAAGAGCAACCACGTCAAGTGGATCCTCTACGACAGCAACAAGCTTCTTATTGCGGTCACTACTAGTATAGAGTGGCGAGAGTTCTTCACTAGCGTCAATCAGCGCAAATGTCTTTGGGCAGAGTGCAACTCCACTGTGAAGATTGGATATAGCATTGCTTAAGCGATCAGCTACGTGCTTATCGCTTCGGAGTAAATGGTAGGCATAGCGTTCAGCAGTGCGTGGACCGACACCAGGCAGTGAACCAAGTTCTTCGATGAGCTTTAAGAGTGCTTTAGGAAGGACTGACACAGGCAGTCTAACCTACATCCCTAAGCCGCTCATGCCTCCAAGAAGTGGCTTCATCTTCTCTGCTGCAACTTCCTGGGAACGTGTGATGGCTTCTTTAACGGCTGTTTCAACCCACTTTTCAAGCTCGTCAATGTTGTCGAGGTCAACGAGCTCAGGATCAATAGATACCTTTTTAATCTTCTGTTCGCCGTTAATGCGAACAGTGACTGCTCCGTCACCGGCAACAACTTCAATGATTTCGTTAGCAAGCTCTTTTTGTAGCTTCTTTGCTTTCATTACCAATTTTGCTTGGTTGAACATTTGGTTCTTCCTCCAGATAAACTTGCTTTATTGTACCATTTTTCTGATCGTACGTCATTACTTCTGGTAGACGCGCCAGCGCAAATCATTGTTCTTTTTGCTACTGACAACAAAGTCTTTTGGTGTGCCTAGCGCAGCTGCTGTGTCAGGCGGCAGCATACTTCGGGAATCAACAAAGTAGGATGTATTGGGCGTTACCGCAACACTATTTGATATCTCAACACGAAGGTCCTTACCCTCTTCCTGTAGCATTGAAAAGAACGAGACCTTATTATTTGGAACGACAACGACTACTGATCCCTTTGTGTAGCGCTCGTCTTTAAGCGATTGGTTTAATGTTCGCAGACTATCATCAAAGTAGGTACTGGCCAGAGAGCTATAACGAAAACCCATAAAGTAATTTACATAATTGAGATATCCGACACCAACGATAAGTGCAATCAGCGGCAGTAACCCCGCGAGACGTGCGTACGGATTGAGTGGAAAGATCGAGTACCACTCCCTGATAAGTGTCTGTACGCCGATTGCCAAAAACAGAATTGCTGGCAAGTAGAGCACGGCAATAAACTGTTGTTGCAGGGCGACGATGGGTAAAATTATTGCCGTCCAAATCAGGAGAGTATACGTTCTTGTTGCATGAAAATCTGCAAATGCACGCAGTATACCAAGAGCAATAAGTATTAAAACGGTAGCGTTGAATGCCGGTTGAATCGTATCGGTAATCTTAGGGGTAACAAAACCGCCAATCTTC
>PJQJ01000017.1:25952-29073 GCA_002861585.1 Candidatus Saccharimonadota bacterium
TGTCCGCGAACCTGCTGAGTGATCAGCGTCGCAATAAGCAATAAAAAGGTCGACCAAAAGATAACCAGAACAACTGGAGTGCCGAGACGCCCTTGAGTCAGAAAGATGCTATTAGTTACAGCAAAGAGGGCGCTAATGAGAGCAACGTTCGGTTTAAACCATCTGCCCAGCAACAGCAGGAGGCCAATACCGCTGAGGATTCCAAGAATAACCGAAGGCAATTTGATTGCGAGCGTTGAAAGACCAAGAAACTCAATACTAAGACGTTGCAGAATATGGTACGGCAGGTCGATGACGCGTACTTCCGCCGTTGGCTGAAGCAATGAGCTATCTATGGCGCTCTGCATCTCCTGCTGAGACAATCCATTCGGTACAGAAGTAAGCTGCAGGCTTAAAAGACCAACCAGAGCCACCATATAGAGTAAGATGGCTAGTGGATACCGAAACTTATAGAGTAAAAATTGCTGAAAAATGTTCTGTTTCATGCTGATTCTATGCCCAATTATACAGCAATTGTTGTTTATTTCCTTACGAGTGTTTTTTATCGAGTGATAGGAACCGTAGCCGTTCTGGGTGGAAGTAGAGCTCTACCCTACCAACGGGGCCGTTACGGTGTTTCGCCAGAATAAGATCAGTGACGTGTTGCCGTTCAGTCTCAGGGTTGTAGTAATCTTCTCGGTAGAGGAACATGACGATATCAGCATCCTGCTCAATTGATCCAGATTCACGCAGATCGGCCAATTGTGGTATCTGTGGGCTGCGTGATTCGACGGAACGACTTAGCTGACTAAGGGCGATAACGGGAACATTTAACTCACGTGCTACCATCTTTAGGCCACGACTAATCTCGCTCACCTCCTGTACACGATTATCACCGCTACGACCAGAACCTGACATTAGCTGCAAGTAGTCAATAATGATAAGCCCTAACGGATGGTTATGCGCTTCACGACGCGCCTTTGTGCGAAGCTCAAGAACGGTTAGACCAGGCGTATCGTCAATGTAAATTGGTGCTTCCGCCATCTCACCCATAGCATGACTTAACTTTTCAAAATCTTCATCGCTAAGGTTTCCAGTCCGAATATTCCAAGCGTCCACTCCTGCGGCATCGGCAAGCATACGATCAACGAGCTGCTCTTTACTCATCTCAAGACTGAATACAAGAACGGACTGCTTTTCTTTACTGGCAATGTTGTATGCCAAGTTAAGAGCAAATGTTGATTTACCCATCGCTGGCCGTGCTGCGAGAATAAGCAGGTCGGAGCGTTGTAGTCCTGCTGTCATATTATCGAAATCTCGATAGTGTGTTTTAACACCGCGCATCTTTCCCTTGTCGTGGTGCAGTTCTTCGATACGGTCAAAACTCTCAGTCAAGATTTGCTCAAGACTGACAAGATCTTGCTTTAATGACTTATCGCTAACAGCGAAGAGATCCGATTCAGCACGGGAGAGGAGCTCTTGAATGTTCTTTTCGTCATCAAAGCCAAGCTCGGCAATCTCACTACTTGCTCTAATAAGGCGTCGTCGAACAGCTTTGGTTGCGATAATATCGGCGTAGGCTTCAGCATGAGCCGCTGTCGGCACAGCATTGGTAAGCTCTGTTAAGTAGGTTGATCCGCCGACCATGTCTAGCTCGCTTTTTTTCTCAAGTTCGTCGCTCAGCGTCAGGAGGTCAACGGGTTTATGGCGTTCGTATAGCCGCATCATTGCATCAAATATTGAAGCATGGCGCTTATCATAAAAGTCATCAGCGGCCACAGTCTCGGAAACGGCGGTAAGGACTTCTTCGTCAATCAAAATAGCACCGAGTAGACTCATCTCGGCTTCAAGGTTCTGTGGCGGTACCTTCGCTACTGGTACGTTATTAGTCTTTTCATTACGAGCCATTTACTACCTCTCCTCCACCCATCATAGCAAGGACTGAACTCGTTGTCTCATCGACAGGAGTAGACTCTGCTTCTGGGAGGGTAATCTCTGTTACTGTTATTGTTTTGTCAAAGGCCGTTACTATCATTGGGCAGTTGAAGCCAAGCTCCTGAACGCACTGAATCAGTTTATTTCTGTATCGCCCATCATCAAGTTTTGTCTGATGCAGTTTAAAGGAAAATGTCAGGGTCAATGTCTCGCCATTAAAATCAGCAGCAGCCTTTTTGAGGACACTAAAGAGCGGTGGATTACTCCTTTTAAGCTCAGCTAGTACGCTCATCCATTCAGTAGCGGTTAATTGCTTTGCGCCCGCTATCTTTTGCAGTGCGGATTCTTCCCCCGCCCTCTGTTTTGGAGCTGGTGCCACCTGTTTTGTCCGTCGTGAATGACTACTCGGTGCTGGTATCGGCTGTTTGACTGCCGGGGCAGAGACAACCGGTGCGGCTGCTACGAGGGTTGGAGCTGATTGTTGTTTTGGTTTTTCTGGTACTCCTCCCTGCTGCACGAAGAGCAAGAGGCTTACAAGCAGCTTTAATTCTGGCTGAGAGCTTTTGATTATTTCTAGTAGATCATTGATAAGAGCGTATAGGTCAGGACGCTTTGGTGCTTCGTCCTTTAGGGCTCGAATAAGCTGCTGTGAAAGGATAGGAGCGCTAACCCCCTGCTCTTCAAGGGAGACAAGTTTCTTATGTAACTGTTCGCCCTGTCCCTTCAAGATGAGTGAGGTAATAACTGCGATATCTTCTGATGAAGCCAGTCCTAAGCCCTCTTGTACGAACGCAGCCGTAACGTGCTTGCCACTCATCGTGGCTAACTGATCCAGCAGACTGATGCTATCTCGGAAGCTCCCCTCGCCGTAATCGGCTATAAGTTCAAGTGCAGCCGGCTCGATAGTTATGTGCTCTTTATCAGCAAGTTCTTTTAGGTGTGCTACTACTTTTTGCTTAGCAACAGGACGGAAATGATAGCGCTGCGTACGGCTTACAATTGTTGCAGGCAGCTTATGCACCTCTGTTGTCGCAAGTATGAAGACGACGTGAGCTGGTGGTTCCTCGAGTGTTTTTAGCAGTGCATTAAAGCTCTCGCCAGTTAACATGTGAACCTCATCGATTATATAGACTTTATAGTCTGCACTTGTTGGAGCGATATGTACCTTCTCGCGTAGGTCACGAATGTCATCAATACGACGATTACT
>PJQJ01000017.1:29268-29401 GCA_002861585.1 Candidatus Saccharimonadota bacterium
CTCAGCGAGCGACTGCGACCGATATTTTCTGTAGAGTGCCTGCGCCACAAATAATCCTTCTTTTTCTTTTTTGCTTACCCACACTTTAGTAGCTATTATACTCTGCAACCAACAAAAATAACTATTGTGTAAT
>PJQJ01000017.1:29594-30080 GCA_002861585.1 Candidatus Saccharimonadota bacterium
ACGAGAGTACCGATAATTTGGCGACGAGCCACAGGGCCGATCTGCTTATAGATAAAGCTTCCATCGTCGGCAATAGTAAGTTTTAGGATATCGCCTTCAATCAGCTTAGATTTACTAGCGTAGTTAGCTGGAACAGGATAATTTTTACCGTCAGGGCCGATCATAGTCTGACCTTCAAAGACACCCTCTATTACCTTGCCTGCTGCATGCTCGGTTGCAGAGCGAGAGATTTCAGGGTCGTCACCAACAATACTAATCAACAGCTCTTTAGCAGCCGCAAGATTAGTCTCAGCCTCCTGAATCAGCGATCGTAGTCGCTTCACCTGTTTTTCTGGTAAATCAGACATCTTATTCCAACGTTCCTTAGTCTGTTTGTATTGGTAATGTAGTAATATGCTGAGATTATCATCGATCAGCTGCTCTGTCAACAAACTTTTCCACAGATTGTTGTCGATGAGTCAGCGAAAAAACTTATGTTTAATCCAC
>PJQJ01000009.1:0-540 GCA_002861585.1 Candidatus Saccharimonadota bacterium
TTCGTTCTTATCATGCTACATAGATATCCAGATGCGCTTTGGTGGTCCTGAGGTCCAAAAAGCGAGATCCCAAGAACGCACATTAGCTATAGATTGTTGGTACCGGTAGAAGCACTACGTCTTGCAGTGGTGGATCGACCGCCCTTCCTTTGAAGCCTCTGCATAGTGTAATATGCGGCTTGAGCGCATGAGCATGTTCGAGGTTGGGATTATCCTTCATAAAAGAATCAACGTCTTCTATACGACAGTTTTTTAAGAATTTCCGTAAGACCTGATATAGGTTTTGATGTGTTTCAAGAAGAGTGTCAGGCGGTTCGAACTCTAATGCTAAAGTCTTTCCTTTAGAACCAAAACCACCAAAGGCGGTTGGGCTGATGGTGACTGGGTTGGTTGGCAGCAGTGACTCTGATTCTTCTATGTACTCTGTTAAAAGGCCTTCATATTCAGCGTATGATATATCGCTTACGCTACTGATATTTTGATATATATCATGGACACGACCAAAATGAATCAGCGTTAGATGAAGTTGTTTCTGATGAA
>PJQJ01000009.1:902-1290 GCA_002861585.1 Candidatus Saccharimonadota bacterium
ATCGTCTCTGCCTGATACGAGAAATAAGCTCACAGGTACCTCCTTTTGATGGGAATATACATCAATCACATTGGCTACAGGTAGATTTAGCAGGTCATCCATTGCTGTTGAGGCGTCAAATGGGCTGCGATGGTCAATGATAGCAAGTGTTCCGTCAAGATCACAGATGATTGCTTTTGGTAAATCTGTCTTCATATGTCTCCTTAGGGGTGTAAAACAATCTTTATGGCGTTATCTTCCTTCTTTTGGAATATATCATATCCATGGGCGGCTTCGCTCAAGGGAAGGTGGTGTGTAGCAAATTCTTCGACTCCAAACGCATTACCTTCAATCAGCAGCGGAAGGATCTCGTCTGTCCAGGATGGTGCATTAGCCTGACCCATGCGAA
>PJQJ01000009.1:1356-3632 GCA_002861585.1 Candidatus Saccharimonadota bacterium
CAACTGAAATAGTACCGCCACGCCGGACGATCTCTATCGCATTGTAGAGTGCGTTTAATCGATCTACCCCGGCGGTAGTAAATAGCTTCTGTGCGGCCGTGTCAGGAAGGAGTTGAGCCATAGTTTGAGCCATTTTGGCACCGGGTGAACCGTGTGCTTCCATACCAACGGCATCGATGACCGAGTCAGGACCGCGGCCATCGGTTATATCTCGAACGGCATCGGCAAGGGCGTGTTCATCACTGTCAAAATCGAGCAAACTAAGCGTCTCAACACCGAGTTGTTTTGCTCTTGCTAAACGTTCCGGCACTAGATCAATTCCTATTACCTTGCCGGCGCCTTGATGCATCGCTACCCTTGCCGCCATATCACCAATAGGTCCAAGGCCAAGTATTGCAACACTACCACCTCTTGGAATGTTGGCGTATTTTACTGCTTGCCATGCGGTGGGTAGTACATCTGATAGATATAAAAACCGATCATCAGATGGACCCTCTGGTACCCTTTTGGCCATAAAATTCGCATGTGGGACCCGTAAGTATTCTGCCTGTCCACCGGGAACGTGACCATAGAGCTTTGTATAGCCGAACAAAGCCGCACCGCGGTCATGCTCCTTTACTTGGGTAACTTCGCACTGTGTTGTCAGACCTTGTCTGCACATAAAACAGCTACCACACGCAATGTTAAATGGTATTACTACCCTATCACCTGGCTTTACACTAGTAACGGCACTACCGACGTCTTGTACAACCCCCATTGGCTCGTGCCCGAGGATATCGCCCTTCTCCATAAAGGGAGCCATCACATCATAAAGATGGAGATCCGAGCCGCAAATAGCAGTTGAGGTTATCTTTATGATTGCATCCGTAGGTTGCTGAATAACGGGATCTGGAACATCAATGACTGAAACATCTCTTCTTCCCTGCCATGTGACTGCTTTCATGGTTCCTCCATTGCTTTAACGCAGCTGTAATGCACTCATTGTAGCTGCGTTAAAAAACAAGAACTATGAAAATAGTTACATTGCAATCAAAACATGTACGCAATTTTTTTAAGAGGGTATAATAGTGCTAAAGCTATCCAATATAAAAATACCGAAAGATTGCCATGCTAGACATCAATGCTGCCCTTGCCCTTTTTGTTCTGCTGACTATTTCATCAGCGGCCTTTTTTGTTGCTAAGAAGTTAAAAGTTCCCTATTCGGTACTACTAGTGCTTATTGGACTACTGCTGGTTCCGCTTGTCCAATTGCCGTATCTTAGCAATATTTTTGGATTTTTAGATGATCTGGTCCTCACGCCAGAGATGCTTTTTTATATCTTCTTGCCGATGCTGTTATTTGAATCGGCTTTCAATATGAATATTCGTAAGGTCGTCGAAAATGCCTGGTCAATTACGCTGCTAGCTGTGGTGGGATTGCTTATATCGACAGCTATTATTGCAAGCGCTCTCTACTTCCTCCTACCAATGGTTGGCCTGCCAATTCCATTTATTGTGGCACTGTTGTTTGCTGCAATCATATCGTCAACCGATCCTGTTGCCGTGCTGGCCCTCTTTAAAGAGTACGGAGCGCCCAAACGGTTATCATTGATATTTGAGGGCGAAAGTCTCTTTAATGACGGAACGGCTGTTGCACTGTTTTTGGTTATATTAGCCGTTGCCGAGGAGGGCTTTCATGGCGCCGAAACAGTCCTCGATGGTATCGGTGTCTTTTTGATGATGGTGCTGCTCGGTATCACCTTTGGTATCTTTATGGCAACTCTCTTTTCTAGAGCACTGCGCTATACACGGTCAAACGAATTCGTCTCGATAACGATGCTAATCGTGTCCGCTCATATTGTTTTTATACTAAGTGAACTTATCAATTCCCAGCCAATTTTTGGACTCCATATCCATGTATCTCCTATCATAGCGACAACAGTTGCAGCACTCTTTTTGGGTAATTATTCCCGCCATGTCCTATCGCCAACATCAGATGAGTACATTGAAAAATCTATTGAGCACCTGGCTTTTGTTGCAAACTCACTTGTATTTTTGCTGGCGGGTATACTATTTGCATCGACTGATATAGAATTTTCGCTGCTCGGCATACCAATTATCCTAACGATCATTGTCGTCGCTATTGCCAGGATTATCTCTGTATTTACGGTAACGATTCCTCTGAACCGATTAAGACTTGAAGCGCCGCTGCCGATGTCATGGCAATTACTACTATCATGGGGAAGCTTACGTGGAGCGCTAGCGATCATTATTGTCATGCTGGTGCCGAATGATCT
>PJQJ01000009.1:3834-5933 GCA_002861585.1 Candidatus Saccharimonadota bacterium
CGTATCAAGGAGCAGCGGGTACGGGGTTTTGTACGCCCCGAGCACTACGAAGATCTGATCGATATTGTTTCGGCAAAGATCACACATATTCAGGATCAACGACAAGCGCTGCTCGACCAACATCATACCACCCTGTTTGAGCAGTCACTTCATTCTATTGCGATAGACATCGAGGAACACTACTTAAAGGAGCTCTATAGCAACGACGAGGTCGACGAAACAGTGTATCGTCGAATAAAGGGCAAGCTCAATCTACAGAAAGAAAAAATTGAGCATGCTCAGCTGGAAGAGATGGACCCCTCGCTCTATTCTGATCGAAAGGATATTTTTGATAGGCTTGTTCTATTTTTTCAATCAGTACTTGATCGGACGCCTCGTGGAAAATCACTCGAAGAGCGCTATCAATATTACCGTGCTCAATCTATCATTTCCCGTAAAGTCGTAAAAACACTCTCTCGCATGCAGGAACAGTACGGCGAGCCCGTTTTTGATAGGACTGCCTATGGCAAAGTGCTTGCCATCTATAGTGATTATCGATTGCAGTCAGTTGAAAAGATGGAATCACTGCTACGGCACAACCACGACGAACTGAAGCAGTATATGGCTGAACTATCGATGAAATCTCTTCGATCTTCTGGTAATAAATCACTGGAATTTTTCCTTGATCGCGGTATAGCCAACCCCTCAATGGTCGAAGAGATCAAATCGAGATTTTCAGTTTAGTCATCCTATTGCTGCTGAGTTGGTATTATAAGTATAGCTATGAGCAAAAAAGTTTTTGTTGTCGCTAGTGTTACCGCTGGAACAATTTTTTTAACTGTTGATAATCTTGTGGCAATCCTAAAACGATACAAGATTGATTATGAACTACAAACAGTAGAGACTCCTGACGATGCTTTTCGGGCTGTTTTAGGTGTTTCGAAAAGATCGTTTAGTGCTGTTATAGCATTCGGTGGAGACGGAACGATCATCGCCGCTCTCAAAGCCGCAACAACGAGGGGGATACCGGTACTCCCCTTACCGGGCGGATCGGCTAATATTATTGCACGCAATGCAGGTGTTAATAAGGATATTGAAAAGAGCATACAAGCATTTGCTGGTAACTCATTTATCAGGAGACATCTACCCGTCGGTTCTATAAACGGCGAAACAATGATACTCGATCTACATTTCGGTCTCTTCTCTGAATCGGTTCGTTCAACTCCTCGGGAAGTAAAGCGCTGGATTGGTGATAAGGCATATCACCTCAGCACCCTCCTAATGGTGCCAAATGCTAAGCGAGAGGAATTTGCATTACAAATTGACGGCAAGACTGTTAAGTTCAATGCATATGCGTGTTTTGTCGTTAATATCGGAAACCTCGAGGTGTTTGGTGCGCCGGCACTTCCACGACCAAAACCTGAGCATCTGCGTGTTTTGGTTGTCGAGAGCCGGAATGTCTTCGTGTTTATACAGTGGTTTTTGATTCGTCGTCTAACCGGCAAAAACTTCAATAAGGCAATGTCTGTTCAATACGGAAAAGAGATCATAATTGAAAAAGCTCCAACAATCATGAGCTTCGATGATCAGGAGGAACGCGTTAAGCTGCCTCTCACTATTAGGGCCGAAACCGATTATGTGGATGTTATCGTTCCTGTTCTGAAGCGACGACCCCTAAGCAGGTTGGTTGCTGCACTGAAAACGGCTTATTATCGTAACACTGATCAGCTTCGTCGCTTCATTACCGGTGTCCCTACTGAGCATTTTGGTCGCGTTCATAAGCAGCTATTTGTTGGTGGCCAATATGGTCCTCGTGCCTTGGAAGCCTTCAAACAAAGGGGTGTTACCGGAATTGTTAGTATGCGAACCTTTGTACCAGAGCCACTAGAAGAAACAGCCGATATCGAGATTCTTCATTTACCTACTACTGATATGACAGCGCCAACGGTTAAGGATCTTAAAGAAGGTATAGCGTTTATCACGCGTCACATAAGAGCCGGAGGAACTGTGTATGTTCATTGTCGTCAAGGCGAAGGAAGGGGTCCAACAATGGCAGCTGCGTACTTAATAAGTACAGGAATGTCAGTAGAAGACGCTATTGCACACTTGAAATTCTATCG